>MESS01000136.1:1585-5442 GCA_001771055.1 Caldithrix sp. RBG_13_44_9 | reverse complement strand
ATAGCGGCGGTGCCAGTGAATGGCAGACATTCCGGTCAGTTTATTTTCCGGCCCTGGTACCAAAGGTAATTGCCGATATTAAAACCCTGGCCCCTATATCCTGGACTTATATTATTATCGCTGAAATGCTGAACAATACCGGCGGACTGGGAGCATTGGCCTGGCTTTCCGGCCGGCAAGGCAGGCCTGATAAAACTTTTGCCATTCTTTTAACCATTATTATTATTGGGGTGGTGATTGATTTATTATTTAAATTTATCATCCAGAAAACCGAGAATATTCAAGAGAAATTTTTTCATCTGACCAATTTTGGGCTCAAAAAGAGGCAGGTTAAAGAGGTCAGACGAAGCGCAGACCATGTTCCGTTAATAGATGGTAAACGAATTTCCCAGCCAGAGGCAACCTTAACTACCAGCAAAAATCGGCAGGTTGAGTTTATTGACACCGCTCTGCCTGATATCATAAAGGTCGATAAAGTTACCCAGACTTATGATGGCAAATTCAATGTGATCAAAGATTTTGATTTATTAGTAGAGGATAAACCGGCTCAGGGTCAATTTGTTATTATTCTGGGTCAGTCCGGCTGCGGAAAATCAACCGTACTCCGTTATATTGCCGGATTACAAAAACCAACTGCTGGAAAAATATTTCTGTTTGGTCAGGAGCGGACCGATGAAAGAATCAGCATGGTTTTCCAATCATATTCCTCATTTCCCTGGTTTTCGGTTTTAACCAATGTGGCATTACCATTAATTTATCGTGGCGTTCCCAGAAAAGAAGCGGAAGAAAAGGCTCTGGAGCTGATCCGAAAGGTTGGATTAGCCGGACATGAAAAAAAACCTTCTCAAAATCTTTCCGGAGGCCAGAAGCAAAGAGTGGCCATTGCTCGTGCCCTGGTTACCGATCCAGAAATTATTCTCATGGATGAACCATTGGGCGCACAGGATTTACAAACCAAGTTGCGCATCCGGTTACTTCTTTCTGAGCTTTGGGAGGAAAGAATGTTTACCTGTATTTATGTGACTCACAGTGTGAGCGAAGCAGTATTCCTGGGTGATGATATTTATGTTATGGCGCCCAATCCCGGCAGAATTGTCAAGTATTACCACGTTGATTTACCCTTGCATAGAGATGCCAACATAACCAAGGATCCAAGGTATATTAAATTAGTCCAGGAAATTGAAGATTTGATTCTATTAACAGATTGGGATAAAAATGATTCAACTCAAGGTAACTCATTAAAAAAATAAGGAGTGAAAACTCAAGCAAACAACTCAATTGTTAACCTCATAGATTATTTAGATAGAGACATCCTCTCCTTATACCTAAACCTTGTATTTCCGGATTCAGAGGGACCTGTCCTTAGCCATATCAGGACCTTCACTATGTATTTGATATTTCTTATCCATCAGTGGACGGGTCCGTCTTTCGACGGATTTTATATTTTTTATTTTTTTCGGTGTGTTCCGTAGGACCAAAAAAGAATATCACCCGCCAAAAACAAACGTCCCGTAGGGACGCCTGAAAAACTAAATAACTCTCCATCAAGGTACAAATGCGAATATTTATGATCCCTGGAAAGCTTTTTCGTGCTAATTCGTGGAATTCGTGGACAGATTTTAAACCACCAAGTCTCGAAGGCACCAAGGAATCACCAAGATTCTTCTTAGAAACCTCCCACTGAATACACGGATAGGGTCCACTATCGCCCGGTTACGTTCGGTAATTATCACGATTGATGACTCAATCCACTTATATAATTATATCTATTCGTGGTAATTGCCCGAAGACTGCGGGCGTAGATCTCTCTACGCACCGCAGCCCGAACACGCGGTTGCCCCTCGGCAAATCCGAGGATGTATCTTACTTCAGTAGAGTGACACTCTGGGTTCGGGTATACGCCGCCGTCGACAGGCGAACAAAGTAAGTGCCACTGGCCAGGCCACGCGCATCCCACCGTACCTGGTGGAGGCCTCCCGGCAGGATCCCGTTTATCAGCCGGGTAACCAGCTGCCCGTTCAAATTGTAAACAGCCAATTCCACGTAGGTTCGCTCAGGAAGGGCAAAGCTGAATGTCGTCTCCGGGTTGAACGGATTGGGGTAGTTCTTCTCGAAGGTATAGCTGCGAGGCCGCCTATCCACCGGCTCCAGTGCCGTCGGATTACCGATGATGAACTCGCCCGCGGCGGTAGGGCCACCAGTGTAAGCTGCATCCACCGCTTGCAAGGTCCATTCGTACTGGCCAGCAGGAAGCGCGGTCAGCAACCAATCATTGACAGCACTGACGTTGCCGGGTTCTGGAAGGCGGCGGGGGAACACAACCGGGACGCCGTTACGGAAGAGGTCGAGATCGTACGTTAAGGCAGCACTCGGCGTGTGATCATCGCCGGCCGGGATCCATGACAGGAGAACTGTGCTGTCCGGCTGAACCATGGAAATCAGACCTGAAGGAGCGGTCGGAGCAGAGTTCTGGCCCGGGGTGTCGTTACGGTAGAGGTGCATCTGCGCCTCTACCAGGCCATTCCCGCCCGGAACGAAGTATTGCCCGGCGATGAAGTAGTCCAAATCGCCGTCGCCGTCGATATCAATCCAGGAGAAGGTGCCCCCGCGATCACCCCAGGCCCGTGGCGCCGGCAGCGTATTGCTCGAGTCGGCGGTGAAGATCCCACCGATGTTGGTGTAGATCCGGGCCCGGCCCTCGATCTGGGAGCCCGAGTTGTAGTTGCCGGCCAGCAGGATGTCCATGTCACCGTCGGAATCGTAATCGGCCCAGGTAGCGGCGGTGAGGTCAAACCAACCCTCGCAAGGCACGCAGGGAATAACCTCCAGCGGAACATAGTTCTCGTCGTCGTTGCGGTAAATGCGGAGGGACAGGCTGTAAGTGCCATCGATCTCCTTAATGTTACCGGCAACGAGAACATCGAGGTCGCCATCGGCGTCGTAATCGCCCCACTGTGCCTCTCCATGCTCGACGGTCAGGCTATCGAGGATGTCCTGGCCGACGAAGGTGCCGTTGCCGTCATTCCGGTAACGGCGGATAAAACCGTCGTCGGTGAGTGGTGCGACGTTGATAAGCAGCAGATCGAGATCCTGGTCGTGGTCATAATCCGCCCAGGCGCTTTGAGCGTGAACGGTCGGCGCAAAAACCGAGTCGGTCTGAGAGAAGATCCACCCGCCCGTACCGTTGGAACCGTCGTTGCGCATCAGAACGGTGCGATATGCAAAAGCGTTGTTATCGAAAACTGACGGCAAAAGCAGATCAAGGTCGCCGTCGTTGTCGTAGTCCGCCCAAGTGATGGAGCGCAGATCGAATTCGGCCTGGCTGTTATCCTCCCAGTACCCTGGCAGCTCGGTATTGCTCAGTACCAGCGTGCCAGCGTCGTTGCGGTAGATCACGGTCTGGCCGTCGCTTCCAACCGCCAGGTCCTGATCACCGTCGCCATCCACATCACCCCAGGCGAGGTCTGAGGAGCCGATGGTGAACGTGCCGAGCGGCAGGTCGATGTAGCTAAAATCCCATTCCTGCGGTCCGGCCGGACCTTGGTTAGAAATCAGGACAAGGCGATACTCCACACTCTGGTTGTAGACGACGTAGTATCCGAGCACTGCAATGTCGAGATCGCCGTCACCGTCGTAGTCGGCCGGAGCGGTGGTAATCACCCAGAAATCTTCGTCTTGTGGTGTAACGAAAAGTGAATCGAGTGGCGTTACCTCGGTAAAGTCACCGAATGTACCTCCTGGACCAGGCTGAACGGTGATGAATCGTACCCCAGTGCTGCTGTCGCCATCGTCGTCAGTGACGGTCAGGCGCACGATGTAGGTGTTGGCCTGGGTGAAAGTGTGCGATGGGTGTTGTT
>MESS01000136.1:1406-1570 GCA_001771055.1 Caldithrix sp. RBG_13_44_9 | reverse complement strand
GGGTTGGCAGCGATGGCGGTGAACAATCCGAAGCCGGCAGACCCAATGTCGAGCATGGCCCAGTTCTGACCTCCGGTGGCCGAATAATAAGCAACGTTATTGTTGGTGCTGACCCACAGCTCGTTGGGACCGATCAGATAAAGGTCAGTTAATTGGTTATCCCC
>MESS01000136.1:0-1287 GCA_001771055.1 Caldithrix sp. RBG_13_44_9 | reverse complement strand
GCGGAGAGCCGGGGAGATCTCCCGGTATCCAGGTGGCACCACCATCGGTGCTGCGGTAGTAGTTTCCGGTAATGTTTAGTGCCCAGATGTTATCGCCTTCAACATCCATCCCCACATAAGCACCCCCAAAGTCCGTCACCGGGATCCAGCTGTTGCCGCCATCGGTAGTATGGTACAACACACCAGGGCTGGAACCACCCTGTCCGATCACCCAGCCGTCAAGAAGGGTAGTAAAGTGGAGGTCCTCCGCCGGAGAGAGGTCGGGAGGCACCGAGCCTGCAGCTATCCAGCTGTCACCCCTGTCGGTGCTCTTGTAGACCTGCCCAAGTTCGTCCAGCACCACAACCTCGGCTGGGCCGAAGATATGCACTGCTTTAAGGTTGTACTGTGAAATCGTCGGGTGAAGGATCCAAGGTGAAGCGCCGCCGCTGGTCAGCAGGGCTCCATTGTCGCCGACTGCGATCATGTCGCCGTTCGCAAATCGGTCTACGTCGTTGAGGGATTTGCCGGAGCCGCTGGAGATCTGGGACCAGGAGGCCCCGCCGTCCGTGGTCTTAATGACGAAGCCGGCGCCATAGCCGAAATAACCGGTCTGCGCATCGGCAAAGACCGGAACGGCACTGCTCAGGAAGCTTTGTTGTAAACCGCCGGGTGAAGTAAAGATCTGGCTCCAGGTTTGACCGGCGTCGGTAGAATGGAACATATTACCGGTACCGTCGGAAGCGACCACAGTTTGCGGGTCCGGCACAGCGAAGCCGAAGGAAGCCGCAAAGGCCCCCGGGTTCATGATCTCCCCAAGGTCGGTCCAGGTCTGCCCACCATCGGCGGAGCGGAAAATGCGGTCGTCGAAATCGGGGTAAGAACCGGCCCTACCCCACGCCAGGACAATGTCAGCAGAAACCGCCAGGAGGTGGCTGCGGCCGTCGGCGGCAGCTCCGGTGGTCCAGGTGGCTCCGCCATCGGTGGAACGTACGAACATGCTGTCCACGATACCCACGGCCACGGTATCCGACAGGAAAGCTACCGCCTGTGCGTTACCGGCATGCACCAGGGTAAAGGCAGTGCCGCCGTTAATCGTCCGGTAAACACCGCTGTTAGCTGCGCCCAGACCAATCTGATCATTGACAAAGCTGAAGTCGAATATGTCCTCCGGAGAAATCTCCCAGGAGAGCCCACCGTCACGACTGACGTATTGTCCAAAATTCCCGGTGGTGAGGCCAAAGTTGGCGGTATAGAACTCCATGAAATAGGCCGAACCGAGTAAAGGAAGTTCGGTCCAGGTGGTGC
>MESS01000135.1:8759-9975 GCA_001771055.1 Caldithrix sp. RBG_13_44_9 | reverse complement strand
TTGCCAGTAAATGGTCTCCATTCTTTCGAACGGCCCGGTCTATCGGCCGCACCATTGATGACCGGATCAAATTGCTGCATCCTTATCCGATCTCCCTGTATCAGATCCATCATCCCTATTCATTTTCCTCAATAGCATCTCAAATAAATGAAATGTCTAAACTTCTAAAAGAAAACAAGATCCGATATATCGGAGTGAGTAATTTTTCGGCCAGGCAAATGGTAAAAGCGCAGCAGGAATTAAAGAACGCGGGGTATTCCCTGGTTTCCAACCAGGTCAGATATCATCTGCTGGACCGGAAAATTGAGAGCAATGGCATTCTGGAAACTGCCCGGGAACTCGGGGTAACGATCATTGCCTATTCTCCGCTAGCGCAGGGAATCCTCAGCGGTAAGTTCCACCGCGATCCCCAACTGCTGGATAAAATGAAGGGTGCCCGTAAATACCTGCCGGCCTTCCGGAAAAAGAATCTGCAAAAAAGCCGGCCGGTGATTGACTTGCTGGAACAGTTGGCAGAAAAATATCAGGCCACTCCGGCTCAGGTGGCATTGAACTGGCTAATCAATTTTCATGGTGACCTGGTGTTTGTCATACCGGGAGCTGCTGGGATTAAACAAGCCTCAGAAAATACCGCAGCATTGAATTTCACTCTCTCCCGGCAGGATATGCAGGCTCTGGAGGAAATCACAAAAGTGTTTATCTGAATAAGAATAGAAGATTAATTTGTTAAAAAAATAGAAATAAAATATAAAAGGTTATTTAGCGCTCAATTTTATTTTTCATATTAGCAATTAAAAAATGTTCAGTTCATTATTAATATTATTTTCAGGGTACTTATTTATTGAGGATTAATTCATAAGAAGTTTTTATAAATTCTTTGTGTTTTAAATTAAACTTAAAGTAATAAAATTCTAAAAAAAGAGAGGTTACAAGAAATAGAAAAACTAACACTTTAAAAATTTTATTGTTTTTGACCTCACTTTTAAAAATAAAAATTAAGTTAATAAGGCAAAGGATTAAACTAGACAAAAAAGGTAATGAAAAATTAAAATTGTCAAAAAATTCAAATATTAATATTATCGTAACTATATAAGGTAAAAAAATAACAATTTTTTTTAATATGGATATAAATTCCTTAATAATAATTGTTGATGTCAAAATAAGAAATGCAAAGGATAGGGACCGAAAAATAATTAAAGTATCGTGACCATATCTT
>MESS01000135.1:8433-8660 GCA_001771055.1 Caldithrix sp. RBG_13_44_9 | reverse complement strand
ACTATGAGTGGTCTTATCCATTCACTAATTATAATATTTGCAATTAATCCCAAGAGATAAGAAATAAAAGTTATTATAATTAATGAAACAATTTGTTTCCCTTCAATAAAATTTACTATTTTTTCCCTCTTTTCTTGGTCAAATGCGAAATAGATTGAACAACAAAAAACAAAACCAGGTATTATATACACATGCCATTCAATAGGAAAATTCATTTATTTTGTCTC
>MESS01000135.1:8022-8258 GCA_001771055.1 Caldithrix sp. RBG_13_44_9 | reverse complement strand
AAAGAACAAAAAATAAACATATTAAAGACTTTATTTATAATCATCCCACTGGTTATCACCTCTTGCATAATGGATCCCCATGATCTGGATGAGGCAGACAATACTCAATATTCGGCAGCTGAATCTTTTCATTTTGCACTGAGTTCGACCGGATACTCCCAGCTGAATATTCAAGGTATTAATGGTATCATTGAGATCATCGGAGTTCCCCAACTGGACAGCATTGTCATCCGGGG
>MESS01000135.1:0-7885 GCA_001771055.1 Caldithrix sp. RBG_13_44_9 | reverse complement strand
TGGTGCACTATATCATCAAAGTCCCTGACTCCTTCTCCATCGATTCTCAATTGATCAATGGACAAAACCAGGTATCCAGCATAAAAAATCTGGTACGAACCATCAACACCAACGGAGAAATCACCCTGTGGTCCATTCAGGGAGAAGTGATATCCAGTATCACCAATGGCAGAGTGGTATTATCTGACATTCAAGGGGAGGCAACAGCCAGTGCAGTCAATGGAAACATTCAGGCTGAGCTCACCCTGCCAGATTCCGGCCGGTGCAATCTGGTTACGGTAAACGGCAGCGTCGGCTTGACCATTCCGCAGAATACCTCGGCCTTTTTCCGGGCTGCAACTGTGAACGGATATATTTCAGTGAATAATTTAGTGCTTACCAATTCATCTATCAGTCATACTCTGGTCAGTGGCACTCTGGGAAATGGTCAGGGTACGATAAATCTGGAAGCAGTGAATGGAAATATATCAGCCAGCGGATATTGAGTAAAAAGTAGGCAGCAACATATTTAAAAATTAACGATGAGGGGAAGAGGGAAAATGCTTCCCCTTTTATATTCTTTAATTCTCTGAATTTTAAATAAATTGCTCGTCCCCATTCCGAAGAGGAGAACACCCCAAATTTTTTCATTATGTTTTTACAATCTGAGTCATGACAAAATTCATCATTTAGGCATAACTTTTAACTGTGAGTTGCCGTACCGTGTGTTTCGAAAATTCTTTTTTCAATCATGAGTTTTAATAATAAAATTTATTAATTTAGAATAGATAGCGCCAGTAGTTCAGTGCTGTAGTAACAAGTAAAAGAATGTTTAAAATATTCAGCGTTTTTAAAAATGTAAGTGCTGGAGGGTGCCCATGAAAGTATCAAGATTATTGCTGATTCTTTTTATTCTCAGTACAATGGTATTATTACTGAGTTGTGCCGGATCAAGTCGCAAAGTCTCCCGGATGCCTACCGACAGCGTCACTGATCTGAGCGGCCGCTGGAACGATACCGATTCGCGGCTGACTGCCGAAGCCATGATCCAGGACCTGCTCTCCCGCTCCTGGCTGGATGAATACCAGGCCGCTGCCGGACAAAAACCCATCATGATTGTGGGACAGGTACGCAACAAAAGCAGTGAGCACATCAATACCGATGTATTTACCAAGGACATTGAACGGGAATTGATCAATTCCGGCAAAGTGACGTTCGTGGCCACTTCTGGCGAACGCGAGCAGCTGCGCGACGAAAGGCTGGACCAGCAATATTTCTCCTCCCCGGAAACCATGAAAGCCTGGGCCAACGAAACCGGGGCAGATCACATGCTGCTGGGCTCAATCAATTCCATTGTCGATTCAGTAGAAGGACAGAAGGTAGTATACTACCAGGTGAATCTCGAACTGATCAACATCGAGAAGAACACCAAAGTCTGGATCGGTGAGAAAAAGATCAAAAAACTGATTGAACAGGATAAATATTCCTGGTAAGCTGAAGTCTGAAAATTTATATTAAAAAAGATGATCAGTAATCATGACCTTCCGGCGTAAAGTCATTATTGGCCTGTTGCTGCTGGCAATTCTTGCCTGCTCCCGCTTCCGCACCAGGACTGAAATAGATGATGAATTAACCACCTATCTGGCCAAAGGCGAGTACACCCTGGCCCTGCAGAAAACTGATAAATTCAAGGAAGAAGAAGCCTACCAAAAAAAAGACCGGGTACTGTATTATCTGAATAAAGGATTAATTCTTCATTATCAGGGGGAGTTTAAAGCCAGTAATGAGCAGCTGGAAATTGCTGAGCAGGCCATGGAGGAGCTCTTCACCCGCAGCATTTCCAATGCCGTAAAATCAGTGATGATCAATGATAATATGCTGGACTATACCGGTGAAGTTTATGACAACCTGTATGTCAACATCTATAAAGCTCTTAACTATCTGCGAATGGACGATTTTGAGGACGCTTATGTAGAAATCAACCGGCTGAATGACAAATTGCGGGCTCTGGAACTGCAATACGGCGACTGGGTGGATCAGATCAATCAGGCAGATACTACCGGGATTAAGATCGAGAAAAAACAGATGCTCTATTACGAAAATGTGCTTTCCCATTACTTCAGCTACCTGGTCTACCGTGCCTGGCGGGAGATCGACAATTCCCGGATCTCCTATGACAAAATATTCCGGGCCAGAAGCTATTATTCAAATGTTTATGATTTCCCGGCACCACAGTTTTTAAAAACAGAGTCTAATTTAGACTCCACCTATTTAAATGTCATAACCTTCACCGGCAGAGCGCCCCGCAAATATTCGGTTGGAGGCGAGATTACTACCTTCGATAACTTTATTGTGGTTTCCGATGTCTCAGGGAGAAAAGAAACCATTGCCATGGTCATGCCCGGTCTGAAAGAAGGGTATCACTTCAAATTTTCTTTTCCAGAAATCAGACTTGAACCTTCAGTGGTGCAGCGGATTGAAATTACTGTACAAAACGGACCCTCTGCCAATCTGGAATTACTGGAAGATCTGGGGAAGGTAGCCGCATACACTTTTGAGACTAAAAAAAATATCATTTATTTCAAGACCATCACCCGCTCGGTAGTAAAGGGACTTACCTCAGTAAAAGCCAAGGATAAACTGCAGGATGAGACCAAAACCAAAGATAATTTTATCTTCAGGAATTTAATTAATCTGGGGGTAGATGCCATATTTGACGCCACTGAGAATCCCGACCTGAGGGTCTGTTCTTCTTTTCCCCGCTTATGTTTTGCCGGTGAGATCCCCCTTAAGCCAGGCAAATATCAAATAAAAGTCTCCTACTATGGCTACGACAACTCCCTGCTGTGGGAGGAAAATCATCCTGAATTTACTATCAGAAAAGGTCTGAATCTGCTGGAAACTGTTTATCTGAATTGACTATTATTTAATCCGCTTTCACAAGTAATACTAAGAAACTTTTGAAACATGGCCTTTATAGTCATTCCGATCCCGCCTTAGCGGGAGAAGGAATCTGATAACGTCAATAATAAGAGATTGCTTCCGTCATTTCATTCCTTGTGGCGGGAAGCCATCCCTTTCGGGACAATGACATAATAATGAAAATTTTTCAGAAGTTTCTAGGGGATGAAGATTATGAACCGATCAGAAATGATTCAAAAGATTCAGGACCAGAAATTTATCTGGGATATCATCGTTATTGGCGGCGGCGCCACCGGACTGGGAGTGGCGGTAGAGGCGGCTTCCCGCGGCTATCGAACCCTGCTGCTGGAACAGCACGATTTCTCCAAGGGGACTTCCAGCCGCAGTACCAAACTGATCCACGGCGGTGTACGATATCTCCGGCAGGGTAATATTTCCCTGGTAATTGAAGCCCTGCAGGAACGCGGCCGATTGATAAAGAATGCTCCGCATCTGGTCCATCACCAGTCTTTTATTGTCCCTGCCTATGACTGGTGGAGCGGACCATTTTATGGCATTGGACTTAAGGTGTACGATCTGATGGCCGGGAAATTGGGGCTGGGACCTTCTAAAATGCTGTCCCGCGAAGAGACTCTGGAAAGGATCCCCACCCTGGAACCTGAAGGTCTACGGGGCGGCATTGAATATTATGACGGACAATTCGATGATTCCCGGCTGGCAGTAAATTTAGCGCAGACCGCCTGCGAACAAGGGGCAATAGTGATCAATTACCTTCCGGTTATCAAATTATTGAAGAAAAATCAGCTGCTGCAGGGGGTGGTAGGAATCGATTCAGAAACCGGGCAGGAATATGAGTGTCATGCCCGGGTAATTATTAATGCCACTGGAATTTTTACTGACCAGATCTTGCAAATGGATGAACCGGGTGCCAGAAGATTGGTAACCCTCAGCCAGGGAGTCCACCTGGTCCTCGACCGGGAATTTCTGCCTGGCAACACTGCTGTCATGGTGCCTCACACTGATGATGGCCGAGTGCTGTTTGCCGTACCCTGGCACCAGAAAGTTGTAGTGGGAACTACTGACACCGCCATCGAAGAAGCAGTGTTAGAACCACGGCCTTTGGAGCAGGAAATTGATTTTATCCTCAGTCATGCGGCCCGGTATCTCAGCCAGGATCCCTCCCGCCAGGATATTCTCAGTTTTTTTGCCGGCATCCGGCCACTGGTAAATTTAGAACAGGGCGTCCAGACTGCTGCCATTTCCCGGGACCATTTTCTCTGGGTGAGTGAATCCGGTCTGGTCACCATTACCGGCGGAAAGTGGACCACCTATCGCAAAATGGCTGAAGATACTGCGAATCAGGCCGCTTTAGTGGGGGGATTAGAAGAAAGACCAAGTATCACCGAAAATTTAAAGATCCATGGCTGGGAAGAAAACAATGAACCGACAGATCCCCTATCCTTTTATGGATCTGATTTGAGGAATATCAGACAACTTATCCGGAAAGATCCCGCTCTGGGAAATCTATTACATCCCCGGTTACCATACCCGGCAGCGGTGGTTGTATGGAGTATGAGGAAGGAAATGGCCCGGAGCGTTGAGGATGTGCTGGCACGACGCACTCGCGCCCTGCTGCTGGATGCCAGAGCCAGTCTGGAGGCAGCACCTAAAGTAGCTGATATTATGGCCATAGAGGGAAACCACTCCCGGAAGTGGGTAGAAGAACAACTGAGAGCTTATACTGCAGTGGCAAAGAATTACCTTCCATAGAATTTACCTTGAGTTGGACAAAGTCTTTGGAAAAATTACCCAGCCAGTCATTCCGATCCCGCTTTGGCGGGAGAAGGAATCTAATAACATCAACAATCCTATTAGGTTGCTTCGTCATTTCATTCCTCGCAACGACTAGTCAAGATATAATATTCTGAAGTTTATGGATACAGCATGCAATCCAATTAAGTTAGCCAAAAAGTACTCCAATGGGAAATGACAAATTGTGTGGTAATTATTCATTAAGAATGTTCCACTACTTTCCCGCGCAGCACATGAGGAGTGGCACCCTGAATGAGTACATCCACAAAATCTCCCTTCCGGTGGGAGTCTCTGGGAAAGATCACAATCTTATTTCCATCATTGCGCCCCTGCACATCCAACAAAGATTTTCTGGTAGATTCTTCTTCTATTAATACCCACTGAACTTCACCAATATGCGCCTGGTTTTTTCTCAATGAGATTGAATTCTGAAGTTCATTGAGCCGCACAATCCGCTCTTTCTTTTTTTCCGCGCTCACATCATCAGGATATTTCCGGGCAGCAATGGTCCCTTTCCGTTCGGAATACTTGAAGATGAAGGCCGCATCGAATTGCACTTTTTCCATTACCTCATGAGTCTCCGCAAATTCCTCATCCGTTTCCGTTGGAAAACCAACGATCACATCGGTGGTAATTACTATCCGGGGATAATGCTGACGGATGTCATCTACCAGCTTAAGGTATTCTTCTTTGGTATAGGTGCGATTCATGCTGTTCAGAATCCGGCTGCTGCCGGCCTGCAGCGGAAGATGAATATGTTTGCACACTTTCGGATTCTCAGCCACCACATGCAGCAGTTCATGAGGAAAATCCTTGGGATGTGGCGAGGTGAAGCGCACCCGCTCAATGCCCTTTACCCGGCTCACCCGCTCCAACAGATAGGCAAAATCTTTACCCTGGTGGTGATAGGAATTTACATTCTGACCCAGCAGAGTGACTTGTTGATACCCTTCGTCCACCAACCGCCTGACCTCTTCGATGATATTCAGGGGAGAACGGCTTCTCTCCCTTCCGCGGGTGTAAGGAACCACACAAAAGGTACAGAAATTATTGCAGCCGCGCATTACCGCAATCCAGGCATTCACTCCTCCCTGGCGGCTGGGATAGACATCGGCATAATCCTCAAATTCTGACAGGGTAACATCATAGGCTTTTTCCCCGCGGGTCTCTGCGGCTTTGAGAAGCTGAGGCAGGCGTTTGTAACTGTCCGGACCAATGACAAAATCAATATTGAAATTGCGGTTCTCCAAAAGTTTCTGGCGGAAATTGCTGGCCATACAGCCTAAAACACCGATCATCACCGGCTGGCCGTTCCGTTCTCTGCGCAGAGTATGGATCCGGTTGTAAACTTTGCGATTGGCATTTTCCCGTACCGAACAGGTATTGAGCATAACGATATCAGCTTCCGATTCATTTTCCACCAGAGTATAATTTTCTTTCTGCAGCACTGCCCGCACCAGTTCAGTGTCATACTCATTCATCTGGCAACCATAGGTCTCTATATAAACTTTTTTCGTGGACATAAACTATTCGTAAATAAAAATCTTTACAGCTATTTTCAAATTCATATATTTTATCCTAAGAAGTTTCGAATACTGGCAGCTTTTAAAATATACTCTCTCAAATCAGATAAATTGTCATCTTTTAAAGCCCGTATTAAGTAATCAGTTGTTTCTTTGTGTTCTTTATCCGTTGCAGAGGCAAAGGAAAATTCTTCCAGCTTAGACTTAAGTATTTTTGGTATGAAGGGTGTATCTATGTTTAAATATTTAATTGCATCATTTAAATCATTCTCAAAGTTTACATAAACCTTTCTGATAAATTGTAAATCATCTGTATCCAATGCATTTAAACCAAGAATTTCCGGGGGCAGACCAATGGAATACAGAGCCGAAGTCAGGGTGATTGCTCTTGGCAGTTTAACTCCTCCAATATTCCGTGAATATCCAAACAAACCAATATGCAATTTCCTTTTCCTTCTACTCGGTACATATCTTGCGATCAGATTGATGGTTGGCGCCAGATCGCTAAGTTGTTTCTGATATTCCTGGGTATATTTCCTGACAATTTCCAGGGATCGTTTTTCATCAAATTCATGCGCTTTCGCCGGTCGGATTTCATTTAAAATCCTGACTCCTTCTCTAACATCATTTGGATGATTATCATATTTAAATGCCGACTGAATGGTAAAGGTCTGCACACTGGGGTATTCCTTTATTACTCTTTCGACGGTACCCGGTCTGAGATTACCTCTGAAAGGAGCAGAACCGACCCCGATTATTGGACAGATGTCTATACCGGTATCTCCAGCTAACAGATGTAATTTGTAAAGGGCTATTTTATTCAGCAACACCGCGCTGATATTACCATAATTTGCAGCCGGGTCCGATCTGGCTAAAAATACTCTCTGGTATTTTAAATGTTTCCCGTGCAAATACTGTCTGGTAATATTGTGAGCATCCAGCATATGCTCCATATCCTCAAAAAGAGGGATAACGTTTATATTTTCCGGCTTGAACTCTCCTATCCAATCACCGATGGTAATATCTCCCTCCATAAATAATTTATTTTTTTTGCCAATGACGAATTCAAAGTAATAGCGATAAATTCGTTCCAGACACTTTGAAGAAGTGGTCATGGGTAGTATCACTTCAAAGATTGGCGGAGTATCATCGCCATAGAATAATTTAGATGCATCAAATGACCGAGGAATGCTTTCTAAGGTTTCTAATAATATCTTTGCTTCGCTTTTTTCTACTGTTGGATTGGGAACTCTCAGGGTAATAAATTTATCCTTTCCAAGTCGATATTCTTTGAAATACGGTGAATACTTAGTCAATAATTTTTTTACAACATAGTTATCAATTTCTTTTCCTTCACAATCCCACATTTGTTCATCAATCCCCAGGTGTGAAAACGCATAATATGCTTCCTTAATTTCATCTTCACCTTCAAAATCAGTACTCTCAGAAAAAAACGGAGTGATCACATTATCAGGATGTTGGGTACTCATACATCTGGGTATTTTCACTTTATTCAGCTCCTATTTCATCGGGGGAAAATTACATTTTATATTATCATATTTACCCTGTTGGGTGGGCATTTCACATAACACCTCAAATAAAAAATAATTTTCAAGTCTTTGACTGGATGTCGAAACTCCATTTTTCTG
>MESS01000134.1:11708-16924 GCA_001771055.1 Caldithrix sp. RBG_13_44_9 | reverse complement strand
CTTTTCTTCTTTGTAACAATTTGCTTGAAAATTCGGCTGAAACGTGTTACTTTTTTTAAAAAAATATTACTGGTTAGACTATGAGCTTAATTCGCTTTGGGGTATCGATACCCGTAACCCTGATCAAGAAATTCGATCTGTTGATCCGGCGCAAAAATTACTCCAATCGCTCTGAGGCCATCCGTGATCTGATCCGCAAGGAACTGGTAGAGGAAGAGATAGAAGAGAATGGCGATGCAGTGGGAGTACTGCATATTCTTTACAACCATCACCGGCGGGAACTGAGTGAAAAGTTGACCGATATCCAGCACAAACATCATAACCTGATTCTTTCTGCCATGCACATTCATCTGGATCATGATAATTGCATCGAAGTCATTGTCATGCAGGGCGAAAGTCAGAAATTGAAGAGCCTGGCTGATTTACTGATTGCGGCCAAAGGTGTAAAACACGGCAAATTAAATCTTACTTCCACCGGAAAGTACCTGGTATAGAGATATGCATCCACCAGGAGCTTTTTTCATGCCCGTTGTGATTGTCTCTGCTGAGCGTAAATCTAACTTCCAGGAAAAAACTCTGGGAGAGTTAAAGCGATGAAGCATGAATTTTTAGATCATCATCGCGAAGGGAACAGCCTGGTGCATTTATTTGATCCCCGGCTGAAATTACTGATGATGATGGTATTCATCATAATGGTAGTCACTGTCAGTTATGAAAGAAAACAGTGGTTGTTGTTCTATCTTGTCATACCAATTGCATTTGCCGGGCTCAGCCGAATTTCCATCCTGCACTTTTTGTCCAAGCTTTTTAAATTGTATCCCATGATATTTTTGATCACCATTCTTATTCCCTTTTTTCCCCTGCCCAATGAAACCCCTCGGCAGTTCTTCGGGATCGCAATTTCAATTTCAGGCCTTCAGAAATTTTTTCTGATCAATGCCAAATCAATTTTAGTTTTGTTTATTTCTATTGTGCTGACTATCACCACCGATTTTATGATGCTTTTAAAAGGCCTGGAAAAACTGCGGGTACCACCAATAATGACTGCTATCGTTTCATTTATGTATCGTTTTATCTTTCTGCTGATCGATGAGGTGGAACGGATGCTGATGGCCTATCAGTCCCGTTATCTCAGACTCTCCCTTGGCAAACGACTTAAGATTATTGCCAATATGATTGGAATGTTGTTTATCCGGACCTATGAAAGAGGAGAACGGATTTATCTGGCCATGGAATCCAGGGGTTTTCAGGGAACAATTCATACCCTCAATGATTTGCGCTGGAAAAAAACTGATACTATTGCTGCGGTAATTTTTCTGTCAATTTTACTTGTGCCGCTGTTGTCAATCCCTTTCTGATTGATAAGTTTTTTTGAACGAGCAGAATGATACTGAAAGGTTAGAATCTCAAATATGCTGGCAGTGAAAGCTGAAAATCTGAGTTACTCTTATCCGGATGGGACTCCGGCCCTGCAGGAAATATCTTTTAGTGTTCCGGAAGGTGAGAAAATGGCGATCGTTGGCCCCAACGGCTCCGGAAAATCAACTTTAATTACCTTGTTGAATGGGGTCCGGCAGGGGAAAGGGCTGTTGGAAATTCTCAGCCTTTCTCTGAACCGAAGCAACCTCCCGCAGATTAAGCAATGGGTAGGAGTAGTTTTCCAAAATCCGGACGATCAGCTATTTTGTCCCACCATTTTTGAGGATATTGCCTTCGGTCCATTAAATCAAGGGCTGCCTGCTGACGAAGTCCGGCAGAGAGTGGAAAATGCTTTACAGAGTGTGGGTCTGGAAGGTTATCAGAAGCGGTCCTCATTCCATTTAAGTTTTGGAGAGCGCAAGCTGGCCAGCCTGGCCACTGTTGTTGCCATGGATCCCAGAATCATTGCCCTGGATGAACCCACCAGCAATCTTGACCTGTCCCACCGCCGTAAAATTATCCGCTGGTTGCAAAAAAATCCTCATACCATTATTCTTACGACCCATGATCTGGATATGGCACTGGATACCTGTCAACGGGTGATGATACTCAATAAAGGTAAAATAGTAGCTGACGGCCGCAGTCAGGAACTGCTGAGCGATCGGATGATTTTAGAGGAAAATGATCTGGAACTGCCTTTAAGGATGCAAACGCCCCATAGTGTAAAAAAATTTAAATCTATGCAGAAGATTAATAATCGGTGATTGGGTCATTGCCTGTAATTATTTACAATTGAATTCTATATTCTTATTTCTTGGATAACTGCGATTTATTAGTCAGATAGACACCGCCAACCACCATTGCGGTACCAAAAAACAAAGTAATATTCAGTGGTTCCTGCAGAAGGAAGTATGATAAAAAGAGTGCACTGATGGGAACAAAATTGATGAAAATGCTGGCCTTCATTGGACCGATGCTTTTAATTCCCTGATAATACCATAAAAATCCCAGCACGGTACCGAAGAAACCCAGATAGATCACGCCAAGCCAGCTTTCTCCAGAAAATAAAAATATTTTTTCAGCCAAACCCTCTCGAACACTGGGAATGATTAGTAGTATGGTACCAATTAGTGAGGAGTAGGTTACGGATATCAGGGGAGATACTTTACCCATCACCGTTTTTCCTAAGAGTGAGTAGGTAACCCAGCTAAGCACGCACATAAAAATATATAATTCCCCGATTCCCAATTGACCGGACAAATCCTGCAGATTTCCGCGGGAAATTGCTATCACTGCCCCGCTCACTGAACAAAGAATGCCGGCTACCCGGATTAGAGTGATTTTTTCTTTGAAGATAAGTACTGATAAGATACTGATGAGGATTGGATTATTGGCGATAATTACTGCAGCTCTGCCAGCCGGAATCGTCTTCAATCCGCTGAAAAAGAAAAAATTATAGGCTGCGATACCGCTCAATCCCAGAAGAGTCAGCAAGATGAATGACTGCCAACTTATTCCCGGAAATTTTCCCTCGATTTTCCAGGTGATACCCAGCAGGAAAATGGAGGCGATTGCAAAACGCAGGAAGGCAGCGGTAAAGGGCTCCATTTCCCTGGTGACTATTCGACCGGCGATAAAAGTTCCGCCCCAGAAAATGGCCGTTAAAATCAGTTTAAAGCGAACCATAACTTAATTTACTGGAACTTGTCTGAGATTTAAAAGGCAATTATTCTTGGCTTGGTTAATTCACAAAATTATTATCCAATTGGATTAAATTTAGTAAAAGTAATTTCTATACCTTGCCACGGGTTTAAACCCGTGGCAAATGATGAATGAACAATAACTTGACTTTTTTCAAGTTTGTGAATTAACCTGTTGGGTAAATCGTAAGGAAGTATTAAAGTAATTTGGTTCTGATTGTGGAGAACAGGGATGCGAAAATGACCATTAAATCATCAGAGGGGTGGTTCAGAATATCTGGACAATCAAAGATCATTTGCCTTGTAACTGTTTCTGACAACTGTTCATTTGAATAATTTTTCAAAGATGTTCCATTTTTGTTCTTTAATTCGATCCAGCCATTTCAAATAACTTTCTCGGGTGATAATTCCTACCGGTCCTTCATAGATACCCCCATCAATAAATCCGTCATATACCCGGACCGCCAGAATATTTCCTTCCGGCAGTAACAGCTGGTTGTCAGGAATAAAATAAGCCCGCAATTCCCGATATTCATTATCAAAGGAAATTTCTTCCGGTGGAGCATTCATATCACCGGTGTGGCCAATCCGCGAACCATTCAGAAAACATTCATCCAGGTCATCGATTTTTCCCAGCAGCAAAATCAATTTCTGTTTTTTTAGTTGGGCTGGAATTTTAAAATGAAGCCGGTACCAGGCAAAGCCATCATAATCTCTCTGCCCCTGGTCTTCCCAGAAACCCGGCACTGTGATCTGTTGCCACTGATCATCCTGGTACTGTTTTTCCTTCCAATTCAGACTGTCACCGGTTTTGAATTTCCAGATACCTGCCAGATTGATTTCCGGGATCAATTCATCCTGGTCGATAAAAATACCGATATCACCTTCCAGAATACCACCCGCCAGTTCCTCATCAAATACCCTGACGGCAATGACATTTTCTCCGTTCAACTTTAATAGGCCGGGGGGGATAAGATACTTGCGGAACTGGTAATAGGCCGTTTGATAATTGGGTGGAAAAGATCCTTCCGAACCGATCAGCTGACCATTCAGATATGCTTCATCCACATCATCGATGCGTCCAGGCAGAAGGTAAAGGGAATTGGGAAAGTTCTGAGAAGTAAATATAAATTTCTTGCGGTACCAGGCAAAACCATCGTAACCCGGGAATCCCTGGTCTTCCCAGCTGGATGGTACCGTTATTTTACTCCAGGAGTTATCATTAAAATCTGGCTGGTTCCAGGCTGGCTGGTCGCCAATTTCAAATTTCCATTCACCATTGAGGTCTATAATTTTTTGCCAATTTTCTGCCAAGGAAGAAGAGTTTACATTCTGAAAAAGTAACATGGCAAAAAACAGCTGCATGATCAGTTTCATCGATGTCCTGAATTTGCCGTATTTCATTTTTAAGATAATGTAATGAATCAAATTCCCGGGATTGTCATGAACAAGTTGAATTTTGTAAAAAATTGTCACCGCTGATTTTTCCGGAGAATGAAATTGCCTGACCAGACTGCTCATCATTCCTGCAATTTTTCAATCGATGAAATTTCCGGAGCATTATATCTTGATGTTATTTCAGGCAATCAGTTTGTAACCGATGCCATGGACTGTCAAAATATGCTGCGGGTGGGACGGATCATTTTCCACTTTTTGCCGCAGTTTAAGGATAAAATTATCCACCGTCCGGGTAGTGGGATTTTCAGAATATCCCCACACCTGATTTAAAAGCTGATCCCGGCTTACCACCTCTCCCCGGTGCTGCCATAAAAATTTTAATATTTCAAACTCTTTATGAGTGGTGGTTACCGACTTGCCTTCAAGATAGGCATTGTAAGTTTTAAAATTAACCTCCATCCGGCCGATGCGCACACTATCCCTGGCCGTCAATGCCTGCTCTTCAGTTCTTCTCAGCACCGCCTTCACCCGGGCCAGCAGTTCTCGCAAACTGAACGGCTTGGTTATGTAGTCATCTGCACCAAGTTCTAATCCCAACACTTTATCGATTTCCTCTCCTTTGGCAGTAAGCATGATCACCGCAGTCTTAATACCCTTTTCCCGGATTTTTCTGCAAACCTCAAATCCTGATATTTGGGG
>MESS01000134.1:8883-11645 GCA_001771055.1 Caldithrix sp. RBG_13_44_9 | reverse complement strand
GCCGTCTTCTGCAATGTCAACCGTGTAACCTTCAAATTCTAAATTGTCTTTCAATCCCAATCTCATCTGGGCTTCATCTTCAACGATGAGAATGCGGTACATTTTTCCTCCGATCGAATCTATTTAAATATTTTTATCAATCCAACTGTGCCCAGATCAACAGAGTAGAGTAATAGAAAAAGAATCTGCCTTCCGGATTGGCGGAAATTCATTTCCGGGGAAAGTGTAAAATAAACTTACTTCCTTCACCCGGTTTACTCTGAAGGGTAATATGTCCCTGATGGGCGTCGACGATATTTTTTACCAGTGCCAATCCCAGACCGGTTCCCTTGGTTTCGTGCACCATGCCACTGGATACCCGGTAAAATTTTTCAAATATTTTCCGGTGTTCTGCCTGAGCAATTCCGATTCCCTGATCGCTGACTTCCAGCATAATTTGCTGTTCCTGGAAGGAGGTTCTGATCTCCAGAAATTTTTTATCCCTGCTGTATTTAATGGCGTTATCCACCAGATTGATTACTGCTTCAGAAAGTGCATCTTCATCCCCGGAAATATCCGGCAGATCCGGATTTAACTGGCAGGATACATTGAAGCCTTTTTCCTGCAGGTGAAATTCGTAGCTGCTCAGAACCTTTCTGGCTATCTGGTTAAGATTTACTTTCTGGAAATGGTATTCTTTCCTGCCCGCTTCCATTTTTGAAAAATTGAGGATATTATTAATCAGATGTGTTAACCGTTCAGTTTCCTGGCCGATGATCTTATAATATTCCTTCTTTTTCTGTTCCGATTTGACCCTCTCCAGCTCCAGCGTTTCAGCAAACATCCGGATCAGTGACAGCGGAGTACGGAGTTCATGGGAAACATTTGATACAAAGGCGGATTTCATTTCTGCCAGTTCCATTTCTCTGCGAATATTCCGATACAGCAGCCAGCCGGCAAATATCAGAATAATGTTTACCAGTCCGATAAGAAACAAATCATTCCGAGATCTTTTTCTGGCCAGATCTTCCAGAGACTGTCCCCGCAGGCGGATTCCCAATTCTACTTCGGGCAGCAGCCAGACGGCTTTCTTCACCGCCGGCGGACTGAAATTTTCGGCTGCTGGCGGCTGCTCAGGTATTATTCTTTCTTGTTGATACACGGTCAGATAGAATCTATCCTGTGCAATCTCAGAAATTTTTGGCAAAATGATCTGGGTAATGAACCTTTCAATGTTAATCTGCATCCCGAATACATACTGGTTTTCACTATTGGTGCTAACCGCTTGACTGAAGAAAAGTAAAAGCAGTTTCTTGCCACTATTTTCCGGGTCACTCAAAACAACCGGCTCAATTTTGCGATATCCTGATTTTTCAAAATGCCTCAGCCTGGAAATCACAGCCGGATTAGTGGAAAAGAATTGAAATATTTCCTGCTTTAAATTTTGTTGCTGCTGTAGATTCAGTTCTGGACTGATTGATTCCACAGTCTGTCCAAGACTGTCCAGCAACGACAGGGTGGTCAACACCCCTTTTACCCTGCTGAAGATAGCCAGATCCGGCTGGTTGGAAGAATTCATTCTGTCAGAATAATAGGAGTTTATTTCTGAGGTCCAGTTGTTCACCACATCCCAGCAGTATTGGTTTACGGAAAACAGGATGGCATCTAACTGTCGTAAATAACTTTCCTCCAGCAGTTTTTCGGTTTCATCCAAAGCACTTATTTTATAACCGGTATAGATGAGCACCGGCAGCAGAATGAGGAATATGAAAATGATGAAAAGTTTCTTCAATTTTTGCACCTTATTCTCAGGCAAATTTACGGTCGGTTGAAATGAGGTGAAAGAAATTATTTTGAAATACCAGCAATGGAAGATGACGTGTTACTTTCCTGCCCTTCAATTAAAATGACTAAACATCCGTTCATTGGTGAGATCGGTTTTTATTTGGGCTGGATCCCGGCATTATTATCGTGCTTATGGACATGGTAATCACTGCTGATTATTCATTATTACCTGCTTCCTGAATAATTTTCTCATGACATTTTTTGACAATTCTTAACCTGCTGGTGACATCTTTAATTTTTAATCCTCGTAAACCTGGATTGAATGAAACAAGAACAAAGGAGCATGTCATGAAAAGTTTAGTTTTGTTGGTTGGATTTCTGATGATCAGTTCTGCCTATGCCGAGGTCTCCAAGATTGTAAAGCGGGCACCGGCTAATTACCTGGTAGCTCTGCGGTCGGAAAACCAGGAGGTGATAGAATCGGCTATCTTTTATTCGGTCAAATTCAAATTATTCTATGAGGATCAGGATTGTGAAACGTTGCGGAAAGAATTAAGAGATTTATCCATTAACGGAAAATCAGAATCTATTCGGTTGAAAGCATTCCTGGCCAGTTATTTTTTGAATAGCCCTGAGCTGCTTACAAAAATTCAAAAATTGAATTATAAGGACAGCAATGCTTTCTTTCAGATGTTAGCAGATACCTTGCAGGAAAAAATTCTGGCAGACCGCTCTGAATAAGGGCGGTCCTGCTTTTCACCTTGGTTTGTTTTATTTGTGAGGAGCAATAAAACTTTTTTCAGCGGCCAGGCTGGCACCGATAATCCCTGCATCATTTAATAATCTGGCAGGCACGATTTTAGACTCGAGGGTAAGATATTTAGTGATCTTTTCAAATTTTTTACTGATTCCTCCTCCTACAATGATCAGATCCGGCCAGACCAGTGTTTCCAGATGCTGCAGGTATTTATCCAAACGCTTTCCCCATTTCTTCCAGG
>MESS01000134.1:4980-8862 GCA_001771055.1 Caldithrix sp. RBG_13_44_9 | reverse complement strand
ATACCGTGGTTTTGCAACCGGTTGATTCCTGAAACAACTGTACCGCATTGATCCCAATCCAGTTTTTGTCAATATTAGAAGCAGTTCTGACGATACCATGTTGAACAACCGCCGGAAAACCGCAACCGACCAATCCCTGCCAGCGATATTGTTTTGCTAATTTGGCTACGGCCTTGGCAACTGTTTTAGGTTTGGCAGGCTGCGGAGTTGGGATCCGGTGCCTGGCACCGATCAGCTGGCCGGTCTCAGTATCAACCACTGCAGCTTTTAAACCTGAACCGCCAATATCTATACCTAAAATTTCCATTCGATGATTCCTTTCCCTGATCGGATTATAAAGTTTATGGTTGAGTGGGAATTAACTGTGTTAATCTAGAATATATCAAAGTCTGGATTTCCTAATAGTGTTGGATTTTGTAATACTATTAGAAATACAATTGATATGGTTCTCTATAAATATAAGCTTTCGTCCACACAACTGATCATTGAAGCCGGCACCTCCTCAAATCGCTGCTTGCTGCGATTGGTTCTCCAGGCATGGCGGACTTCATTTTTGGCTTCGCTTTCAATGAATTTAACAATGGCGATAATTTCCGGATCAGGCTGGGACTGATAATTGCAAGTCCCCATCAACAATTGTTCATTAGATTCAATGACTGGTAATATCAGAATATCCAAAATTTTCAGATGAGGCCTTCCCTCCCGGTCGCGGCTGGTCAATTTACACAACCATACCAGCTGATTCTGACTTTTTGAGACATGAGCAATGATATATTCATTTTCTTCCATGAGTCCCAGAACATAACCGGTATGCTCGATAAATTCAGCGGGAAAGCTATCCGGACCAAATTCCAGCCCGAGAAGTTGCTGATATTCCGGGGCCAAGGTAGTTTGAAGTGAATCAGACTGAGAAATTGGCGGTCTGCCTTCTTTTTTTTGAGTGCAGGTAGTCACTATTATCATTGGCAGCAACCAGAAGATAATAGGGTAAAGACCTTTCATAAATTACCCTTCAAGAGCAGTTTGGACAGTTGAGTGAATTAAGAATTATTTGAATCACCAGTTACAATTTTTTTTAAAATTAGTTAAAGTTTTGCGAATATTCAATAACTTCGTTGCAATTTATTGAGTCCAGCTTTATTATCAATTGTAGCAGAGATTAAAAAATATCAGGAAGAAGAGCATAACCAGATTTTCTGACTGAGGCTACCTTGAGTTATTTAATCCATTTGCAATGTTCAAGCTGCGGGCAAAAATTTGATCCGGACAGGTTATGGAATTTGTGTCCCGCCTGTGATAAGCCGTTATTGGCCCGTTATGATCTTGGCCGTCTTCAGACCCAGCTGAAAAAAGAGGAATTGGCCGGCAGAGAACCAACCATCTGGCGTTATCGTGAATTACTGCCGGTTAAAGACCAACGGTATCAGGTCACTCTGGGCGAAGGTGGTACTCCATTGATCCCGGCCAAAATTCTGGGGTCACGGTTAGGAATTCAACATCTTTTTATTAAAGACGAAGGAAACAATCCTACCGGCTCTTTCAAAGCCAGAGGATTGGCAGTGGCTGTCTCCCGCGCCTGGGAGCTGGGAGCAGGCCAGTTGTCCATCCCTTCCGCCGGAAATGCGGCAGGTGCCTTAAGTGCTTATGCTGCAGCTGCCGGGCTGCCAGCTTTTGTCTATATGCCAAGGGATGTACCTCAAAATTTTATCGCCGAATGTAAAGCACTCGGTGCGTCCATTCAGCTGGTCGATGGATTAATTAGTGATTGCGGCAGGGTCTCAAATGAGGAGGCTAAAAAATATGGTCGTTTTGATTGCTCTACCCTTAAAGAGCCTTACCGGGTGGAAGGCAAAAAAACCATGGGGTATGAAATGGCTGAACAGTTCAATTGGAGTCTTCCTGAGGTAATTATCTATCCCACTGGCGGCGGAACAGGCATTGTCGGAATGTGGAAAGCGTTTGAAGAGCTGGAACAGTTGGGATGGATAGGTCAAAAAAGGCCACGTTTTGTTGCTGTTCAAGCGGCGGGATGTGCACCGCTAGTCAAAGCTTTCCTGGAAGGGAAAAGCACAGCTGATTTCTGGAATGATGCCCGTACCGTTGCCGATGGCCTGAGAGTGCCTGCAGCCGTAGGAGATTTTATAATTCTGAAAATTTTATATGATACCCGGGGTACAGCTCTAACTGTAACCGATCAGGAAATGATAGAAGGTGCCAATCTGCTGGGTAAAACCCAGGGATTATTTGTCTCCCCGGAAAGCGGGGCTACCGTAGCGGCTCTGCAGAAATTGAAAAATAGCGGATGGATAAAGGATAGTGAAAAGATTGTTCTTTTTAACACTGGCAGCGGGTATAAATACAGCCATTTATGGTATTAGAAAATGGTGGAAATCCTTACCACTTTTTAAGTGGATCTGCCAATAAAATTTGGTAGGGTTTATGAATTCCTGATCTGGCTGAGCAGAGTCCGGGCTTTGTGCCGGACAAAGGAGTAACTCATGCTGTTCAGGGTGTTGTGATTCACTACTCTTTCGCAGAACTTTATAGCCTGATTCAAATCCCCTTTTGCCTGGTAGGCCAGACTCATGCGGTACAGATTATACGGTTCCTCCAGATTGGACCGGCGGAATTCACCCAAGGCTTCATCGTAATTCATTTCCTTCATGGCAATCAGACCAAGCAGTTCGTGATACAGCCAGCTCTGAATACGGTTTTTTTTGGCTTCAGCCTGGCGTCCCAGTTCTTCAGTTTTACTCTTCGCCTCGGGAAGTTTATTGGTCTCTATCTCTATCCTGGCTGAATGATACAAGGCAATGGTCGCCACGTTTGCTTTAAATTCAGCTGCTAAGTCAGATTGCTGAATGATTTGATGTGACAATTGAAAATTCTCCAGTGCCTCTGCATAGCGCCCCAGTTCTTGCAGGATGTTCCCCCTGGTTTCGTAATCTCCTGCAATATTTCCGGTATCAGAACTTTGGATGCTCATGGCCAATAAGGTATCGTTGATATTCAATGCCTTTGGATAATCACTCTCATCGAGATAGGAAATCATCATGGCATTCAGAACCGCTCTCCGCTCATTGAGAGTTCTGGCGGTCTGCAGGAAGGCCTGCAGGGTTGCTCTGGCTTCCTGATGTCGTTCCAGAAAATTAAGATTTGTGGCGATCCCGATGTGGGATGGGATAAAATAGGGATCAATTTTAAGTGCTTTCCGGTAATTTTGGATTGATTTTTCGAATTCTCCTTTTTTCATCAGCAGTTCGGCATAGGAATCATACGGATTAGGATTATCAGGGATAATACTGATGTATTTTATGAAAGCTTCTTCTGCCTCATTAAAGTTTTGCAGCTGACGATGCGCATATCCCAACATATTATAAGCTGGTGGATATTTGGAGTTGATCTCAGTCGCCCGGCGGTATTCTCCAATTGCCAGGTTAAAGTCCTGTTGAAAGAAATAGTAATTGCCCAGAAGATAATGAGCTCTCTCATCCTGCGGATAAATCTCTACCAGTTTCTGGAAATATTCACGCTGCTTCATTAACAATCCATTGGCCCCCGCCTGGATACCAAATATCGTCAGTCGTTCGCCTTCGGAAATTTTTTCAATCAGGGAGAGTGCCCGGTTGAGTTCATCGAAGAAAATTGATAAATCGTTGGAGGTCATTCCATAATTAAGATGAGCCAGGGCAAAGTCCGGATCTTTCTCAACAGCCCGTTTAAAATATTCCTGGGCTTCCTGCTGACGCAAATTATCAAATAGATCTATTCCTTTGTTGTATAGTTTCAGAGCTTCAGCCGAGGAAGTGGTAACCGGGATTTTCCCCTCCTGCCCTGAATCACAAAAGCAAAAAATCAGGGTAAGAACCACTATTCCACTGA
>MESS01000134.1:4099-4959 GCA_001771055.1 Caldithrix sp. RBG_13_44_9 | reverse complement strand
GCTGTTTCATAATTAGGGTATCCTGTGCATTGATTAAAAATTTAGTATATCAGTAACGGTGGAGAAATCGAATTTTTAATTAAACCAGATTCTGTCGATTATTTTGTTCTGTAAATCACTGGTTGCTACGAAGACTGCCGATAAATGTTACTGGTTTTTCCAAGTCATATTCAATTGGAATACATTTACTTGCAGGGTGTATCCGCATTCCATCAACCTTGATCAGGCATCCCACTTTCAATGAGGCTGGAAAATATTTCTAAAATTCTTTGGGAGAGGCAATTGTACGAAGAGAGTATGTTAAAAAGGTGAAAAAATTCCAGGAATAATTACTGGTGTCTTGATATCAGCATGGATATTTCTTCCTGCAAAAAATCTGGCCAGACACTATGCCGTATATTTCAGGAATGTAACACTAAATATTAATCAGCCAATTGAAGATCCTGGCCCTGACAAAGATCTTACTGACAGGTCTGGATGAATTGCTCCAGTTTTTCTTTGTTTTCCGGGGAAAGATTGATGAATTTTGACCCAACCCCGACAAATTCCATTGCCGGTTCGTCTAAAACCCAAACGATTTTGGCTTCTATCTGAATAGCAAAGGGTGGCAAATCCTTCTCTCTAAATTCTTTAAAAATGATGTGGTCGCCATTTTGCAGGCGGAGTTCTCTGGTTGACCGGAAAGTAAAAAAAATTCCTCCATGACTCATATTAACTACCTGGACAAAGATGGCTTTTTGCGGAGATTGGATGGTGGTGAAAATTGCACTAATTTTCTTCACATGACCAAATAGCGCCCGAATAGCTTGTCGTCGGTCTTGTGGATTCTCAGTCATTATCGCCTCAAAAATTAATATGAG
>MESS01000134.1:1112-4069 GCA_001771055.1 Caldithrix sp. RBG_13_44_9 | reverse complement strand
GTATGATTGATTAATGACAGGCACAGTGTTTGCCTTATATAAATGATTCCATTCTGGAAAAAGTTAATAATGGCCAGCCAGATACGGTTTAGTTATTTTTCTTGCCGGATGGTGCGGTGTCTTGCGTAAAAATTTTTTACATTAATTCATAAGGAGTGATTTACCATGTTTAATAGCTCTAACGGTCTGGTGCAAATCGTTCTCTCGGGTCTTTTTTTCCCGCTGTTCTTTCAGGCAGCTTTCTTAAGTTTTGCCTGGGGAGAGTTTGATCCCTTGATGGTAATGCTGCTGAAAAGAATATTTTTACTCCTGCCGGTCATGGCGATCATTCTGGGTTGCTGGGTGACCATCGCCTGTCTTATCACCGTAATCTTCCGGCAAAACCGGCAGCATTTTATTATTGCCCTTTTTGTAACCTGGTGGGATATGGGAAAGTCAGTAGTATCTTTCTGGGGCGGGATTTTAAAATTTGTATTCAACTTCCTTGTGGCGTTGATGGGATTATTTAAAATTATTTTATTGGGAATCTGGTCATTGATCCAGGAAATAATATTTATGCCCTTTCGCCTAATTGGTAATGTCGGGAAAAATGTGGTCAGTTCCGGCGTACCCTGGATTGCCTTTTTTCTGACGATTTTCTGGTGCCTGTTAGAAGCCGTGATCTTTACCTATGTGACTACTCCCCTGGTAGTAGATACTTTTTCTAACATTACCGGAGAACAACTCTCAGCCAGTTTTGTACGGATTCCGCTTTTTATTTTCCTGTTATTTATTGTTCTGGGCAGTTATGCGGTGCTTTCCACCATGGTGGAAGTGGTAAAAAATAAAAATATCTCCGCCA
The DNA here is from genome assembly GCA_001771055.1 of Caldithrix sp. RBG_13_44_9. Lineage (GTDB taxonomy): Bacteria > Calditrichota > Calditrichia > RBG-13-44-9 > RBG-13-44-9 > RQOF01. Next base: position 3,228 of record MESS01000134.1, on the reverse strand, counting down.
TCATTGGCATCGGGGTGATAGAAACGGTCACATTATTTGTGGAAGTGGTATTTCTCTATCGTGAATTCGTGGATTCGCTGGTGCCCTGGTTTGCCCAGTATTCGCAAAACTTCGAGCTGGGCATTTTCTGGACCCTGGCTATCGCCGGCTTTGTCTGGTTCGGTGTCCGCAGTCTATCCTGGTTCTTATTCGCCTCACACGGTACCCCCGCTTTAATGGCTATCATCCAGGGCAAGGGATTGAAAGTAGCTGGAGCCAACGGTACTTCCGCTCCTAAAATATTAAATATATCATCCGAATTTATGCAAAAAATTAAGCAGGATATGGAATGGATCGAAAATAAATCCGAAGACTTGCTGGCTTCATTCATACTTCCTCCCTTGCAGGTGGTGGCCTCGGCAATTAATTTCTGTACCTTGCTGATCACTTCCAAACACCTGTTTGAATTGCCGTTCCGTACCATCAATGATATAAAAAAATCTACCGTCTTAATTGAGAGCTTGTCGGTTGCAGAAAAAAAATCTAAAAAATCATAACTCAAAATCGGGGATATTATCATGATCCGGTATTTTATTATTTTTTTAGTTACCACCGTTTTTATCATCGGGACGACCGGGTGTGACTGGCTGGGCGGTGAGGGAAAATCTACTACTCCCCGGCTTTCGATGTTCATTGGACTGGATATCAGCGGTTCATTCCTGAACACCAAATATTTTGATGACTCGATAAATTTTCTGGCTCATTATCTCTATGCCCATCTCAATGGTCTGGGCGGACTGGAAGTTCCCAATGTGTTATTTGTGAGTTCCATTGGCGGGGCCCTGGCGAATGAACCCAAAACTTTTTATCCGATTCAAACTTTTCAGAATAAATCGATTGAGGAAATTGCTGCCAAACTGCGGGAGATTTTTCCGAAAACAGTCGCTAATCCTTATACCGATTATAATGCATTTCTTGAACAGGTGGCCCTGACGGTAAGAAATAAAAATCTGGTTCTGAGACCGATATCTATTGTCATGGTGACCGATGGGATCCCGGATGTAAAGAATAACGGGGAAACTGATTTCCGGAGTTTGGTTGTGAAGCCTCTGGAACAGCTGGCCCGCAATGTAACCATCCGGCTGATTTACACCAGTGCGGTAGTGGGAAAAAACTGGCAGACCAGGGTTCCGCGGCAGCGGGTAAAAATCTGGACCCAGGATGCGGAAGTAATGGTCTCCTGGAAGGACCCCTCAATAATGCTTCCTGGAAAACCGTTTGCTCAGCAGGAACGATTCTTTTCCTGGATCAAAGATAATGTGGATTTCGGGGTGCGGGCACGCCGGGTGGACTAGGCTGAACCGCGTGATTGAATTTATAGTGCTGACTGGTGCGAGAATATCTCAGGGGATGAATTTTATAAACTTTCGTTTCCCTGCTTTCAGAATCTCTCCACTGCCGGGGTGGATTTCCAGTAACTCATCCTTCACTGTCTCACCGTCAAGCTTCACACCTCCCTGGCGGATCAGGCGCCGTGCTTCCCCGGTACCCGACGCCAGACCGGCTGCTACCATCAAGTCGATTAAGCGCCGGGACTGGCCGGCTACCTTAAATTCCGGAATGTCAGCTGGAATGTCATGCTGTTTATGAATGAGATTGAAATAATCTTCGGCGCTCAACGCAGCTGCCTCGTTATGGTACATTCGCACCAGGGTCCTGGCTAGATGCCTCTTGAGGTCCATCGGATTTTTCCCGGGATCTTCCAATTTTTCCTTCACCTCTTTCAGCTCTTTCAATGAGACATCGGTGACCAGTTCAAAATAGGAATAAATCAGTTTATCCGGGATGCTCATGGTCTTGCCGTATATCTCCTCGGTCGGTTCATCGATCCCGATATAATTGCCCAGTGATTTGCTCATGCGCTGCACGCCGTCAATTCCTTCCAGCACCGGCAGGGTTAGGACCACCTGCTGCTCCTGGCCGAATTCTTTCTGGATCTGGCGGCCAATCACCAGATTGAACTTTTGTTCGGTGGCCCCGATCTCGACATCAGCCTGGATCATCACCGAATCATAGCCCTGCATCAGAGGATAAAAAAATTCATGAATGCTGATGGGCTGCTGAGCCGTATACCTTT
>MESS01000134.1:997-1078 GCA_001771055.1 Caldithrix sp. RBG_13_44_9 | reverse complement strand
TGCCGGTATAATCTCCGATGATCACGATCACCTGATGCCCCAGTTCCTGGAACTGCCGCAATTTGCGGATACCGACGGTAT
>MESS01000134.1:0-988 GCA_001771055.1 Caldithrix sp. RBG_13_44_9 | reverse complement strand
GAATATCGGGGGCAGTAGGATCGAAACCCTGTTTTATCCGCAGTGGTTTATTATTCCGCCGGCTGAATTCCAATTTATTTTTTAATTCCTCCAGCGGCAACAGATCGACCGTTCCGCGGGAAATCACTTCTAATTGCTTATTTACTGTAAGAAATTTGCTGGCCATTTCCGCATACTCCTATTTGATCTTGAACTTTTTTTCCATCCGTTTTAATTCTCTTTGCTGGTCACGGCGGGCAATGGTCTCACGTTTATCGTATTCTCTTTTCCCAACCGCCAGGCCCAGTTCTAATTTAGCCCGTCCGTTCTTGAAATAGATTTTAAGCGGGACCAGGGTTACCCCTTTTTCCATCACCTTGCGGTGAATCCGCCTGATCTCCTCTTTATGCAGCAGCAGCTTCCGCTGGCGCTCCGGTTCATGTTTTTCATAACCGGCGTTTTTATAATCACCGATATGTAATCCGATCAGCCAGGCTTCATCATCTTTTATCCGGGCATAACTGTCCTTGAAGTTACATTTCCCTTCCCGCAAGGCTTTCACTTCACTTCCAATCAATACCAGACCGGTCTCCACTTTCTCCAGGATCTGATAATTGAAGAAGGCCTTTTTATTGGAAGCAATTATTTTAATCCCTTCAGACATGCTGCTATAAATCCTTAGATTAATTCAATAAAAATAGTTATTAAGGGGTAACTATTCAAGATCATTTTTTATTATTTATCTGCAATATTCTGATACATATGAATAAAATAATATAATTGAGTTGGCAAATACTCTAGAGGGCATGTTATTAGTGTTGCTGCTATGCTCTGGAAATAATAATTGAAAAAACCCCCAATTCTCACACGGTGGAATAAACAACCATGCCTGGGTGGATACACCATTTGTTGAATTAAGACTTCAATTAGTAAGTGATGTTATAACAGTAGTGTCCGGTTTAAACATATAATTAGGGCTTCCTTAAAAAGTATATAAGTTATTAATAAT
>MESS01000133.1:34113-35130 GCA_001771055.1 Caldithrix sp. RBG_13_44_9 | reverse complement strand
AACTTTATTAGAAAACGTCTTGCTGTATTTTCAGTTTTTACAATATGTTCGAAAAATTTAAATCCATAACCCTCATTTTTATTGATATAGTTTTTATTTTAATAGTCTTCTCAAAAATGACACCTCTTTTAGATTGTATAACAATTTTCAATTTCTTAAATTAGGCATAGAATTTCTAAAAATATTTTTAAGGCATATTATTTTATTTAATGAATTTATCACCTATAAGTCTTATTCGGGAGCGGTTAACTGACTAATTCCAGCTTAATAAGTATAAGGAATTATGTCGATGCTTTATTTTTCAAACAGTCTCAACCACTGTCATTCCCCTCCGATAAAATATATTGCAATTTTTCTAAAAAATTTAAATTTCTAAAAGAAATGAATAATTGAGAAATTTCGGAGAAATGAATGAATACTCTTTACAGCAAATCCATTATATTCATTCTTCTAATATTTCCAATCTTATTTCGATTTTCAAATATCAAGTCTCAGGACTCAACATATTTTTTCCCTCATCAGGTGGGAGATATTTGGGAGTATTATTATTATGATGGTGTAGATGATGATACTATGCAAGTTTTTGTTATAGCTGATTCGCTTGATCCCTTTGGAAATTATCATTTTACAAATTTCGCTCGATCCATAAATCCAATAAGCCCACCATTGCGTTTTTTCTGCGATAGCACTGAGTATTTAATAGATACGTTAAATCAATTATGGGATATTAATTGCTATACTACTTATCATAATACTCCTGCTTTGAGATATAAATTAAATGCTCAGAAAGGGGATAAATGGATAATCGAAGAATATGGAATGGAATATTATATGGTTTTTGTTAAAAATGTTTGGGAATCCAGCATATTTGGTATAAACACGACTTTTAAAAATTATGTTTATTATTGGTCTGGTGATTCCACAGATACCCTTGGATGGGTAGAATATGAAGATATACTTGGCAAAGATTTTGGTTTGGTATGGCGAGGAGGTGGTGATACTTTTGCTGAAATATAT
>MESS01000133.1:31163-34088 GCA_001771055.1 Caldithrix sp. RBG_13_44_9 | reverse complement strand
AAACTTATGGTGACACAACTTATGTAGGTTTTAAAACTCAAATATCTTCAAAACCTAAACTAAGTCAATTTCAACTTCTTCCCAATTATCCCAATCCCTTTAATTCAGAAACAACAATAAAATTTATCATAGAGAAACCAGCTAAAATTAAACTGATTATCTATAACATTCAGGGAAAGGAAGTAAGAAATCTCATTAAAAATAATTTCTTGAGCATAGGATGGCATTCCATAAAATGGGACGGGAAAAATGAACAAGGTTTGGAAATGCCAAGCGGTATTTACCTATATAAAATTTATGTTGGGAACCAACAGGGAATGCGTCAAATGATTTTAATACGTTAATAAATCCAAAATTTTCCGCATTTTTTCAGGAGGTTTATATGAAAAGTTTATTAATTATTCTAACATTTTTTGTGATATTTGTTATTTATAAGGATTTCTATTCCCAAGTTAATGAACCTTGTTGTGCACTAAGTGGGGGTACTGAAGATAATACAGATCTAACTCAATATGGCGGCATGTATATAACGGCTCAGGGAACTTTAAGAGTATTAGTTGTATTTGCAACTTTTCCAGATGATAATAATTATCATCCTTATTGGCCCATCGGTCAACCTCCTAATGAACTGAACACCTTTATCGATCCAAATATGCAAACTGGTTCTACACATTATGCTAATTTAACCCATTTTTTTAAAGACATGTCAATGGGTACATATCAAGTAATTGGTGAAGCTGTTTATGCTGTTACTCCATGTTCATCGTCTTATTATGGTTCAGACTTTGGAAAGGCAAACAAGGAAATTTTACGGGATGTTGTTGATCCTATAATCAATTTTACATTATACGATAACTGGGAATACCAGTACCCTTATCACCATGCTACTAGGGCGGATAACGTAATAGATATGATAATAATGATCTGGAGAGGTTTGCCATGGGGATCTGCCTGGTTAGGAAATGCAAAATTAGGGGGCTCTTCTTTTAAGGTTGAAAACCTTACGAAAACAATTAAATGTAATTATCCAGATGTTGGTGGTTCTGGAATAACAATTCAGTATTGGGGTGAAAGGGATCAAGCGAGGAATTTCAGGACTACAGTTCATGAATTAGGACATTGGTTGTTGGGTTTAGTCCATCCCTATGGTTCTTCAGGCAGAGCCTATGCAAAATGGTCTTTGTTAGGACATGGATTTACAGATGGAATATGCGCAAATACTTTTGAAAGAGAACGATTAGCCTGGATTTATCCTACTTCTATCAATGAAGAAATTATTAATGCCCCGATAGGAGATTATTTAACAACGGGAACTGCCTATAAATTTCATCCCAGTAATGGTTATACATACGAATATTATTATTTCGAAAACCATCAGAAGTTGAATTCAACGTATGATGATGCTACAATCAATGAAGAGGACAAGGGAATATTAATTTTACATCAACAGGGTCTTTATAATGGTACAAATTGTTTAAGAATAAAAACTGCTGATGGTTTTTATAACTGGCAAAATCCTTATAACACGAATGAATGTTTTAGCCAGACTTTACCTGCTTTTATGAAAACAACTGTTAATAGACTTGGTTATGGTCATCGCGATCAGCTTCTCAAATCTGGTGGAGGTTATGAGTGGTTATATGCTTTTATTGATAAATATGGGGTAATTAATTGTGGTTCATTTAAACAAGGTGAGAATTTTTTAGGTGCTTATAATTTAGTTTATAATAAAGTGTTTTCACGATGGAGTAATCCGAAAAGTTTTACATGGAGCAATCAACCAACAGATTTTGCTTTTGATATTTTCAATCAAGTTGGTAGTCAAATAAATGTACATTTCTATTATAATAATGGATTAGCCGCCTCTCCTTCGAAACCTCAAAATTTAGTAGCTTCTTTAACTCCTGCACCTGGCTACCAAATATTTTACCCTCGATTGTCATGGTCTGCAAACAAAGAAGATGATTTGAATGGTTATAAAATTCAGAGAAAAATTACTTATAACAGTCAGATTATTGAAAATTGGCATTATATAGCGTATCCAACTAAATTTGATTCAGTTTTTATTGATTACGGGCTGCCATGTCTTCCTTCAGGGGAGTACGATCTTTATTATAAAATTCAGGCCAAAGATAATGATCAGAAATTATCCAGTTTCTCTGAAGAAGCAGTAATAAATAATGTTCAATGGGAACCTAAAAAGGAAGAACTTATTCAAAATGCAACTGTTATTCCTCTTGAAACAGAACTTTATTCTAATTTTCCTAATCCCTTCAATCCAGAGACGAATATAAGTTTTGGCTTACCTAAGGATGATTGGGTAGAGCTAAATATCTACTCTGTAACCGGTCAGAGAATTGTCCAATTAGTTAATGAGCAATTAGAAAAAGGATATCATACCGTAGCCTGGAATGGGCGGGATGGAAATGGCAATTCAGTCGCTTCCGGATTATATATCTATGAGCTTTTGGCTGATGGTAAAAGGCTGGTAAACAAAATGTTTTTGATGAAGTGATAGTCAGAAATTGTCATCAAAAACTAAAAAAAAGCCCCGTTCGATGCGGGGCTTTCTATTAGAAATCCAAATTTAATCCTTACTATATTGACCTAAAAATATAAAATAAAAGAGTGCAATTTAGTGAGGAAGGTCCAATAGCATTGAAAATTTCTCCCAAAATGGGAAATAAAAAGAATCTTAATATTTGATTATCCTTTAGAATTTGATCTGCTTTTATTACTCACTTAGTTTGACTACACTTTTAAACAAATCCTTCTCCGTCTGAATTTTTTCCTCACTTCCATAAACACAGTAGGCATCCTGCTTCAGAATATCTGATATCATTTTACTGAATCCCCGAATATCCTGAGCGGTAGTAGAAAGAACTGCGTCCCTGATCGCTTGCAGATCTGCCAGGGTGGTTTTTT
>MESS01000133.1:30414-31137 GCA_001771055.1 Caldithrix sp. RBG_13_44_9 | reverse complement strand
CCTTTTTCCGAGGGAGTTAAGGGTCGATCCAGCGAACGGGATACCGTTCCAATGATAAACCGGGTCATCTCGGTATCATCGACCTTAAAATTTTCCAGATATTCCGGTGTGGCATTATAATTTTCCAGTGTTTCTCGCAAATTGGGATCACGGTAGGAGACAAAGTAACCCAAACCGGAGGATGATATCACTGACCACCCCCCATAAGCACCACCCACTACCCGGATGCGATTCTGCAGCCAATCCGATGAAAGAATTTGACTCAACACCTGCATCTTTCCATTCCATTGATAACCCAGCTTTTTCAAATCGTATCCTTTTAAAACATACTGGACTTTAGAAGCGGTTAAAAATCCCTCTTGCTTATTATCAAAATCAAATTTCCAGTTCATTAATGGAGTCTTTTCTGCAGGTAAGGACTTAGCTAAACCGGCAAAAAGATCAGTTGAAGCTTTGAAATCATTCTTTTCGCAGGTAACCGCCGCAATACAATTTTCTTTTCTGAACAATAAACCGGCCGTCTGAGTAAGTTTGGCACTGATTTCCGCTATGTTCTGATCGAGGTCTTGAACCAGACCGGTGACAAACCAGTAATATTCGAATCCAGCAGTTAATTCTCTGAACATTCCCGCATTGGTAAAGTAGGATATCAGCCTGGTTTGAGTGAAACCATAACCATCTTGTTTCACCTGAATTTCCAATTGCGACTGGTGTCTGATCAAA
>MESS01000133.1:26050-30389 GCA_001771055.1 Caldithrix sp. RBG_13_44_9 | reverse complement strand
CATAACGGGTTTTGAGTATCATTTCTTCCATCAAATCAATCAGTTTGTTTACCTTGTTATTTATGGTTTTGGCGGATACCACAAATTTTGGCCTCAATTGGTCATCATTTCTCTTTTCCAGAAATGAGCTGAGTTCAGTACTAAAGCCGCCGGTATGGATATTCAATTCATTGGTCAGATCACCATAGTTGTAATTAGCGGTATTCAGACTGCCCATTACTTCCGCCAGCAGGGCGGCATAAGGCAGGAGATTTTGCGGTAACACCCGCAGATCGAAATAGAGCTGGAAATAGACGATTCTGTTGGTGAAATCCTCATGGAATATTACCGGAATGTCCGACACCTTTTCGACCCGGTAATCATACCATTTTGCCTGTTGGTTAATATCCTTCAGTTCCAACAAGGGGATGGTTGCCAGCGCTTCCGGGGTATCCGGACGGTTCTGATAATCGATTAACTCTTTTGATTCTGTTACCAATTCATCGACGGCTTTATCATCCAGGCCGGCCCGGAATTTTTGCAATTCCTCGGTCACCCGGGCATTCCTTTCGCTTTCCAGACCGGGTTTGGGTTCCATCACCAATAACAGCGAATGCGGATTATTGATTAACTGTTGGCGGATCACGGTCTCTAAATAATTTTTCTCCAGAGCATTTTTTAATTCAGCCAGTGGTTTTTCATATTCCAGACTTAAGAAAGGATCATCTTTTAAAAGCCAGCTGGATAATACCCTGAAGTTATAGGTTAATCCTTTCTGGGCATCGTCTCCTTCCCGCAAGCGAAATTCCAGGCGATTCATGATGCCTTCCACCGTTTTTTTCTCGAGCCCTTTATCGGCGGTTTCCTGCAGGGTCTTCATGACCACTTCCCGGAATCGAGCTTTATCGCTGGAATTGGCATTGGGTACGGTAATGCGGAAAATATTCTGCTGACTTTCCAATAGCACTGCGCTGACATCCTTGCCAATCCCAGCTTCCTGCAGAGCCAGGCGGAGGGGGGCTGATTCATGGTTTACCAGCACATCGGTGATTACATCCAGTGCCCGGTAAAGGACCATATCAGTATTCAGACCAGCCACAAAGCTCAGTGTCAGAAAGGTCTGACCGGTAGTGTCACTTCCTTCCGGTAATGCATATAGGATTTTAATTTCTTTTCTCTGACTGAATGGCTTCTGAAGGGGAATGACCGGCTGGAAATCGGATTTTTGGAAATCGGCCAGATATTTTTGATCAATAAAGGCCAATTCTGCATTCAGATCGGCATCACCATAAAGATAAAGGTAACTGTTGGTCGGGTGATAAAACCGTCGATGGAAATCCAGGAAATAATCATATGACAGTTTGTGAATTTCACTGGGATAGCCGCCGGCGTCATACTGGTAGTTATTATCCGGAAAGAGATATTTGTACAACCAGTGATCAATTTCCAGGGATGGATCAGAATAATAACCTTTCATCTCGTTATATACCACCCCTTTATAAACCAGCTCTCCTTCTTTTTCTATCAATTCGTAATGCCATCCTTCCTGTTTAAGAATGCGGGGATCCTGGTAGATCAAAGGATAAAAAACTGCGTCCAGATAGACCTGCATCAGATTGAAGTAATCTTTATTATTCATACTGGCGATGGGATAAATGGTCACTTCATTTCCGGTCATAGCATTTAAGAACGTATTCAGAGATCCTTTTCTTAATATATCGAAAGGGCTTTTGACCGGGAAATGCTTCGAACCGTTGAGAACCGAATGTTCCATGATATGCGGGGTACCGTAATCATTTTCCGGCAGTGTTTTAAAAGCGATGCTGAAGGTTTTATTGGCGTCATCCGCGGCAATTTTAAGCAGCCGGGCACCACTCTGGCTATGTTCAAAATAGAAACATTCGGTATTCACTTCTTTCACGAACTGTTTTTTCAGCAATTTAAAACCGTGATAAGTTTTACCGGTTTCAAATTCGGCCATTCCCATTGCCACCCAGTTCAGGATTAAAAATAGGGTAATAATTATTTTCTTAGGTCTCAATAACATTTTTCAGCTCCTTTTTGATTGAAATTTATTTATGACAATTTGTGGCATGTTTTTAATTGATGGAATGAAAAACAATTAAAAATCATATATCCAGGTGCAGTTATAATTTTTTTCTTACCATTAAGGCAATATGAAAGCATGAACCAGGATGGTTTCATCCAGGTACCATTTGAGGAGAAAAGTATTACTCGAATTATTGATTTGTGAGCATGAAGCAATCTTGATAATACTATTTCTCGTCCTCACCTTCCCATCGCTTGAAAAATTTTTTGGTCATTTTTTCACTGTATTTGGCGATGATATCCTGCATATCTTTAGCCGTTTTTTTATCCAGCAAATGTAGTAATTCCAGGTTTTTTTCAAACAGGGTAGCTTTTAGACTTTTTTTTAAGATTTCTTGGCCGAATTTTTCGGGGTGGGGAAAGAGTACCATTTTTAAGATGCCATTACCGGTTTCAATCTGTTGCCACTTCTTTATGGGAAAAACAATACCCAGGATCCCGGACTTGGGGAAGGGGGTGTGGTACTGTCTGACCAGTAGTGCCGCAAATTCTGAGAGAGTCGGTTCATGTCCAAAAAGGATGCAGCTGCCGGCCTGTTCATCCAATGCATTCAGCAGGTGTAAAAACCTGCTGCCGGAACTTTCATCATATATTTTCTTGTTTATGAGAATATTCTGAGCGGAATAATTCAAAACCCCGGCAAAAATATGAGCGGTTTCCAGTGCCCGCCTGGCCTGACTGGAAATCCATATTTCCGGGATACTCCCCCGTTCTTTGAATAACTTCGCCATTAATTTTGATTCTTCCCTCCCTTTATCTGAGAGCGGTCGGTCCACATCTGTTTGAGAAGTTTCCCGGTCAATGGCCGAGGCATGCCGTACCAGATATAATGTCTTCATTACTTTTTCAGATCCTTTTCCGGTTGGTTATTTTCATCATGGTTCTGTATGAATTTCCAGGCTTCATGATATTTCTGCAGGCGTTTAAAATCGCCAGGACTCAGCGAGTCTATTCTCTGCAGAGTCATATTATCCTTTAAATCAGCCAGCTTTACCTGTCGGGCAATTGGATTCTGAGCGGCACGCCGGACATACCCCTGATATTCTTCGCCCTCCCGTTTGGTCAGACAATCCAGGGCTTCGAGCACAACCGCGGGAAAACCTTCCTTTTTCAACAGTTCTAATGTCCAATCCGAATCTTCTACCACATCGTGCAGGATGGCACAGATTTTTTCCCGCGGATTTTCTAAGCTCTGCATGACCCGGATAGGGTGTAAAATATAGGGCTGATCATACCGGTCTCTCTGGCCGTAATGAGCGTCAGCCGCTATCTTCAGGGCTTTATCAAACAGTATTTTCCAGTCACTGTTATGAAGCAAATCAGCCGGCGTGAGATTTTTTTTCATCTTACAACCTGTCTTCAATGGATTTGACTACCGTAGAAAGAGTTTTAATTCGCGCATATAATTTACAGTTCGATTCAACGATCGTCCAGGGGGCATAATTGGTACTGGTCCGGTACAGCATCTCATCGATTGCCACTTTATAAACATCCCATTTTTTACGGTTTCGCCAGTCCTCGTCTGTAATTTTCCAGCTCTTGTAAGAAAGCGATTCCCGCTCCTTAAACCGACGCAGCTGCTCTTCCTGGTCGATATGCTGCCAGAATTTAATCAGGATGGTCCCGAAATTCACCAGTTGCTTTTCCATTTCGTTGATTTCATTATAGGCCCGTTTCCAATCGCCCTCACTGCAAAAACCTTCGACCCTCTCTACCATCACCCGTTCATACCAGGAACGGTCGAAAATAGCAAAATGACCGGCTTTAGGTATCCGGATCCAGAATCGCCACAGGTAGTGATGGGCTTTTTCCACATCATTGGGGGCAGCCACCGGAATCACCTCATAACCCCGCGGATCCAGGCCGCTGACCAGCCGCTTGATATTTCCGCCTTTACCGGCGGCATCCCAGCCGGCATAAACAATAATCACCGGCAGCCGCTTAGTATAAACCTGATGTTCCAGATCCCGCAGACGGTCCTGATATTTTTTTAATGACTGCTCATATTTTTCGCGGGACAAACTCAGCGAGAGCTTTGCCTTATCCAGAATGGAAGTATCCAGCCGGTTCAGCTGGCTATCTTCTTTTTCTTTAGTCCTCGTCACCCTTTGATTGCTTTGAACTTGTTTTATTTTCCGTTCCAGAATTTCAATGACGCTCTGGAAGATTTTGACAGCAGCAAAGCGCCGGTCATGAGCTTCAACAATTTTCCAGGGAGCAAAGGGGGTATCAGTCTCAGCCAGCATATCAT
>MESS01000133.1:20501-25905 GCA_001771055.1 Caldithrix sp. RBG_13_44_9 | reverse complement strand
GAGTGGGCGGATTGGTGGGATGAACAGTGAAACCTCTCGGATCAAGTGCCAGTGTTAAGCGGTTGATCATGGATCCTTTTCCGGCCGCTTCCCACCCTTCAAATACGATGATCACCGGGATTTTCAATTCCCGGATCTTCCGCTGAACCTCTCCCAGCCGGATCTCCAGTTCGGGCATCAGCCGGTTGTACTCAGACTTTTCGATTTTTTTGCTTAAGTCGATTTTTTCTAGCATGCTCTCTTCACCGGTTGATATTTAAAGGATTAACAGCTGTTCAAAATAAAATCATCAATCAATTTTGTTGAGCAGAATCTTGCTTTACAAAATCGCTTTCACTTCCTGCCATAATCTTTCATATGCCAGGCTGGCCATGGCATGAGGACGATATTCCACCACTGGTCTGCGGGATAGACCCATTCTTTCCACTTCTGCTGAGTAGGGGATCTGGTTCTGCAAAAACCGAAGGTGACTGTCGCTGCTTTGGCTGATAATCTGCCGATGCAATTTCTTGCGGGTTTCTACCATTGAAAAAAAGCCAATCAATTTAGCTGTTTCATAATCGTGCTTTTCAAAAAAATTGCTCAGTTTCTGATAGCTGAGCATGGAGAGGGTGGTGGGGATCACCGGTACCAGCAGGAGATTAGCCGCCACAAAAACATTCTCCGAAACCAGAGTGATGTTGGGTGGACAGTCTAAAAAAATGTAACGATATTCGTTTTGCAGATGATGGAGAACTTCCTGTAGCTGATTTTTAGAATGCTTAATCCCCCCCAGCAGAATATCCAGGTTGCGATAGGAAAGGACCGCCGGCAGCACATCCAGATGTTCAAAATCGGTGCCTTTGATATTCTTTGCCACTTTCCCTTTACTGGTAATTAAATGTCTGGCACGATACTTTTTAGTGGGCCTGATCCGTAGATAAAAAGAGGCGGCTCCCTGCGGATCGAGATCGCATAATAAAACCAGATTTCCCTCCCGGGAAGCCAGGAAAGCCAGGTTAACAACAGCAGCAGTTTTTCCCACTCCGCCCTTGATGTTATAAAATGCGATGATCGGCAGTGCCACCTCCGCTAACTAGATTTAACCAAATAATTCACGACTGATCGCCAGAATATCCGGACTGCTGAATTTCCGGAAAGTTTCCTGAAAATGCTTTATTAACTCCTGTTGTCTTTGAGGGAAATAAGTGAGCAGCCCCCCCATCCCGGCCAGCACTACTGCATCCGGCTCCGGTGATTGGCGATAGCTCTCGAATTTCTGCTCTAGATCACTGATCTGGATTGATAAGTCATTGATATCACCCAGCAGGTCTTGTAATGTTTTTAAATGATCTACCATCAACGAGATTTTATTTTCGGCATACAAAAAAGAAAAAAATTCCAGCAAATATCTCAATTTTTTGCATTCAATTCGTAATTCATGCAATTTCTTTTTCTCTGGTTTTGTCCCAATCAGTTGATTCCCTTTCTGCATTACTTTTTGCAGGCGCTGACCGATAATTTTTTGGGAAAAGGGTAAAACTTCGATATGAGAATTCCGGCTGGAGGGAATATTTTTATTTTGCAGATAGTTTTCCCAGTCAGTTATCAGTTTCAAATATTGGGGACTGCTGAGCAGGGACTTAATTTTTTGCTGTTCCCGGGACCGTTCTTCTTGAATTGATTTAAAGAAAATATCAACACCCGATTGTAATTTTTCCGGCAGAATGGAGCGGTACCGTCCCTTTCGCAGCAGGTAGACATCCAGGTCGCGGAGGTGATTGGTAGATTTTTGTAATGTCCCCAGCCTCCGGCGGAATTGGGTGATCCGGCCTGAGGGAAAAACATATTTTGCCTGCCCCGTGATCGAGCGGGTGCGCCGGATCGCTACCCGGAAATCGTGCAGAAATTCACTGTCCAGGTCTTCCAGGATTCCCGGTTGGTTGAGTTTGATAAGCGACAAAAATTGTAACAAAATTTTGCGGACTACTTCACGGGCTTGAGTTGCCGGATCCAACTGAATATTGATTTTGGTGGAATATCCTCCGGGAGTCAGGCGGGCCTTGGCGAACAGATGGAGCAGGTAAGGTTGTTCTTCGGCCGCCATTCCCAACTCTTTTATCAATTGATTGATTCTCCGGTAATCTGCTGGATAACCCCGAATGGCTTCAACCTTCAGTCGCGGTTTTGGACGGCCGCCTCCTTTGAGGGAGGGGGCAGGCAGTATAATTCTGGCGACAGTTTTTCCATCTTCATTCAGAACATCATGAGGTTTGATCCGAAGCCGTAGGGTAAGCAAAGGCAGGAGAGCCCGGATATCCATAACAGCAGCCAGGCGTTCTTGAATTACCCCGCCGGGGAAATCCCACCAAAAACGGAATGATTTGCCATCTGAAATTTTAAGAGCAGAGATTACCTTCTGATTTTTGAGAGAGGATAAGCAAAAGACATTTTCTTGTTGATGACAGATTAATCCATTTTTGTAGAGCCGCCAGTCAAAAGTATCGAAATAAGTAATGTTTCTTTCCAGGAGAGGTCTTTTGACAATTTGATAGCTTTCAGCCAATTTTTGGAGAATTGGCTGAATGAAATTTTGACGATTCAGTAGGTAATACATTGGCAGCCATGACAGTCGGTATTAATGCGATAAAATTCTTACTGTTCGGGTAATTTTTAAAAAGTCAATTTTATTCTAGCTGAGATCCAGAAAGATTATTCTTACTCTCAGCTAATACTCGGTATTTCTCCCTTTAGGTATCGGAAGATATCATCTTGTGCCCTGAAGGACGGATCTGATTCGTTTTTTCGATACCGGTTATCCTGTTTCTCATCAAATATTCTGGTTTTGGAATTGTCTTTTAGCTGGATCAGGAAAAAGTCCTTCAGTTCTTTCTGGATATTTTTATCAAAGATAGGAACGGCTACCTCCACCCGGTTGTCCAGATTTCGGATCATCCAATCTGCCGAGGAAATATAATATCTCTCATCTCCGCCGTGGCTGAAAATGAAAATCCGGGAGTGTTCCAGATATTTATCAAGAATACTGACCGCTTCGATATTGTCACTGGTTCCTTTGATCCCGGGGATCAGCGAACAGATCCCCCGCACCACCAATTTAATTTTGACTCCGGCCTGGCTGGCTTTGTATAACTTTTTAATAATATCCTGATCCACCAGACTGTTCATCTTGGCGTAGATGTAGGCTTCTTTGCCGGCAGTGGCATTTTCAATTTCCGACTCGATCAGTTTCAGAAATCTTTTACGCATAAAAAAGGGCGATACCAGCAGGTGTTTATAATTAAAGGTTTTATAATTATTTTCCAGAAATTTAAAGACTTTACTCACTTCCTGAGTAATCCGGGGATCGGCGGTCAACAGGGCATGATCACTGTAAATTCTGGCGGTGGATTCATTAAAATTTCCGGTGCCCACCACCGCATAATTCAATTTTTCCCCCTCTTCAATGCGGGTGATCAGACATAGTTTCGAATGAACCTTCAATCCTGGTACCCCGTCAATGATCCGGGCATTTTCTTCTTCCAGCTTTTGGGTCCAGCGGATATTGGCTTCTTCATCAAATCTGGCCTGCAGTTCGATCACTGCGGTCACTTCCTTTCCATTCCGGCAGGCATTCCGCAGCGCATTAATGATATTGGAATCCTTTGCCAGACGGTACAGCGTCATTTTTATGGAGGTCACTTTGGGATCGATGGCTGCTTCGCGCAAAAGATCAATGATATGATGGAATGATTGATAGGGATAATGCAGCAGAATATCTTTTTCCTTGATAGCGCTAAAGAGGCTTTTTGATTTAACCAGATCTTTATGGTAGAGCGGTGAGCGGGGTTTGTTCATCAGTGAAGCAGAACCGATCTTGGGGAAATTCATAAAATCCCGGGCGTTGTGATATCTCCCTCCGGGAATGAGGTTTTGGAAGTCCTGCAGATGATTGCGCTTGAGAATAAAATTAAACAGATCGGACGGCATTTCCCGGTCGTACACGAACCGCACGGGCTGTCCCATTTGTCTCTGCTTCACCGAGTCGGATATTTTTTCGAAGAAACTTCTGGTGACGTCATCATCGATTTCCAGTTCGGCATCGCGGGTTAGTTTGATGGTATAAGCCTGGTGACTATCAAATTCAAAAATGGAGAAGATATCTTTCAAGCCATAGCGGATCACATCATCCAGCATGATGATGAATTTACGATCATCGATTTTGGGTAACACAATAAACCGCGGCAGGATATTGGCCGGGACTTCGATGAGAGCATAGGCCGGTTTGGAGTGATTGTCTTTATATGACAAATGGATCGCCAGATAGATCACGGCATTTTTCAAATAGGGAAAACTGGGGTGAGAATTCAGCATCACCGGGACCAGCCGCGGATGTACTTCCTGTTCGAAATAACTCTTGACAAATTTTTCCTGTTCGGCGCTCAGCTGTTTTTCATTGATGATAAATATATTTTCTTTTTCCAGCTCCTGTACGAGTTCACTGAATATCTTATCAAATTTATCCCGCTGCCTGAGCACAATTTGCTGAATTTCGTTTAAAACTTCTTTTGGTTTACCGCCAATTTCAGTCTTGGCCTTGATTCCCACATTGATCATTCTCCGGATGGTTCCCACCCTCACATTGAAGAATTCATCTAAATTTGAAGAATATATTCCCAGGAACTTAAGCCGTTCGATCAGCGGCACATTTTTGTCTTCAGCTTCCTGCAGGACCCGGTCGTTGAAAGCGAGCCAGCTGCTTTCCCGGTTAATGTAATACTTGGATATTTTTTTCATACATATTCAGTCATTCAGTTCACAGCCACAGTTAATTTTTCAAGAACACGGTCTAAATTTATTAAAAAAAGTCCGAAAAATTAAATAAAAAGAGAGATCTGCCCTGGTTTAGCCAGCGATCCCATGTCTCACATATGATATCCCCGAGAACTAACTGCAGTAATATCAAATAGATACTAGGAATATTCATGAGTATCTCACCTGGAAATTTGATGGTTTCTGGTCAATAAGCCTGAGAAATATAAGTAAATAAGTTAAAAGTTATGTAAAAATTCAGGCTGTCATTTCTTCGGTTGCTGGGAGGTAATAAGATCAATAGCAGGATTCAAAGCAGCTATTTGTTCCAGGAATCCGCATACTTCCGGGAATTTTATCAGCCTTTTAGCCTCCGGCAGACTGACCCAGCGGCGCTGCCGGATGGATTTCTCCGGCCAGTTTTCCAACTCCTGCTCCACTCGAAAGAAATACGTTTTCACCTGACAGCTTCCCTGCCATTTGCGATAAGAAAATTCCAGCATCGGGTTATCATAAAGAATTCCGGTAATACCTGCTTCCTCGTAAGCTTCCTGGATGGCGGTTTGCATAGCTGTCATTCCCGGATCAATTATACCTTTTGGAATAGTCCACTGCT
>MESS01000133.1:4221-20489 GCA_001771055.1 Caldithrix sp. RBG_13_44_9 | reverse complement strand
AGGTTACCAGTAAAATTTTAAATTTATTATTTATCAAGCGAAAAGGAATCGCAGCCGCCTGATGATAGATGATCTTCATTAGTTCTCTATATTTTCAAACTCTCATCGAAAATTAATCATCTTTGTTATTCCATGTTCTATGAAATATACTTTTTCATCTTCCGGCGTTATTTCTATTGTCAGATGATCATTCTTAAGCGGACAATGTACCTGCTGGACTTATCCCATCCCTGAAGTTGCTAAGGTTTAGTAAAGCTGAAACCTTAGTAACCCCTGCTGATCTTCAATACCTACCAAAACCTTACCTGCCTGCTGCAGGCAGGTTACCTTATTGGCAGATAAAAATTGAGTTCGGTTTAACAATAAGGGAATAAGGTTAAAACTTTTTTATTGATTGATATTGCTAATTTTTAGCAAAGCTGAAATCTTTGTAATCCATATTGACCTTCAATATCTACCAAAACCTTATATTGGACAAAAGTAGGGCAATATATTGAAACAATTTAAATAGTAATATCGTTTGATAGCTAAATTTTTCATAGTAAATTTTCCTTCCACTTTCAAGGTTTTCAAAGTGAAAAGTACGCTGCGAAAAAAATTTATTTTGCTCTCCACGGTGCTGGTAACGATCATTATGATCACTATTACTTACCTGTTTACCATCCGTGAAATCAATTCCAAACGAACGGCGGTTGAGTCCCAAATGCGGCGTATTGCCGAGGGGATCGCCACCATGCAGCTGCTGGACCGGCAGGATTGGGCAGTCTATCAAAATTATATTTCTCAGCTGGTCTCATTGAATAGAGATATTGTTTATATCGCCATATATGATGATCGCAATTTGTTGAGATCCCATGCCCTGAATTCCGATCTGATAGAAGGTCAAATGCCATCTTATCAATCCTCCCGGATAACCGCCCGGATTGTCAAGCAATTGGATTCCGGGGAGATTGCCAAAGAGAGTCAGCCGGATCTGAACACCCAGCGGGTAAATATCCAGGCCGGGGAACGGGTCCTGGGCAGCGTGCATGTAGGTTTTTCATTGATTCAGATCAACGATCAGTTACAGAATTCCATCAGATTGAATATCGGACTGGCAGTGTTCTTCTTTATTGTCTTTACCACCGCCGCTGTTTTTGTCAGCGGTAAACTCACCGCTCCGCTGGAACGATTAAGTGCCGCAATGACCGCAGTAGCCGCCGGGAATCTGGAGCAAAAAATCAAAATTGAAACCAGCGATGAGATTGGCGAATTAGCCCAAAATTTTAACCAGATGGTGGAAGGGCTGAAAGAACGGAATATCATAGAAAAATTGGGCAGTGAGCTCGGAGCTAAATTCATTCTCACCGATCTGGCCAATTTAGTGCGTGAACAGATCGGGGCTGCCATTGGTGCCTCAGCCGCCCGTCTTTACATTAGAAATCGTGACCAATCCAATACCTATTACGAAATTACCGTTGCCGGGGATGGACCGGATCATTTTCCAGCACTCCTTATCTCATTGAAAATAAAAGATTTTTTAAGACAGCAGGTAAATGGGTTCATGGTTCGCTCTACCCCGGAATATATTCATCATGCCCTGCGCTATCGTCCGGAAGACCGGGATGGATTGGTAGTGCCATTGATCGTCAAAGAGGATCTGCTTGGTTTGCTCTTTTTTACCCTGCCAGAAAATCAAAGCAGTTTCGATCCTAAACAGCAGCATTTTGCGGTTCTGTTAGCCAGCCAGGGAGTTTTGGCTTTGGAAAATGCCCTGCTGTATGAAGATCAGCGGGAAAAAGAACGTCTCCAGCGAGAACTGGAAATTGCCCGTGAGGTTCAGCAGAAACTCCTCCCTGCCAGGATGCCGGAAATATCGGGATTCCAGATTGACGGATTCTGCCGTTCTGCCCAGGAGGTAGGAGGAGATTATTTTGATTTTTTTGATCTGGGTGATAACCGCTGGGGGATCGTGATTGCCGATGTGAGCGGCAAGGGGACCTCCGCCTCCTTCTACATGGCCGAAATTAAAGGAATGATGCTTCAATTAACCGGCCGTCAACACTCTCCGGCTGAACTGCTCGGCCAGCTCAATCATTATCTCCATTTAAATGTTGACCGTCATCTGTTCGTGAGCATGATTTATGGGATACTGGATGGCTCAGCTCAAAAGATTACTTTTGCCAGGGCGGGTCATAATTCTCTGTTATATATAAATTCTGCGAATACCTATCAATTTCTCACCCCTTCCGGGATCGGACTGGGCCTGGATCCGGGAAAGCTGTTTCAGCAGAAAATTGAGGAAGTCATTTTGCCGCTTTCTCCTGGAGATACCCTGGTTTTCTTCACCGACGGAGTGGTAGAAGCGATGAATCGATCCTATGAAGAATTCGGGGAAGAGAGAATGGTTGAGGTTCTTCTGACTCATGCGCAGAAAAATTGTCTGGTACAAAGAAAAGAGCTTATGGTTTCGCTGGAAAAATTTATGGACGGGCAACCACAAAATGATGACATCACCACGATTATTATCAGATGTGAAGTTTAATAGGAGGTTATTCATCTGGATTTAGAATATATAATATGTGCCCGAGGTACTTTGTTTTCCGGTTTGTGGTTGACGTGTTCGACCGTTGAGCGAGGTTATCATAAGGAGAATAGCGAAAACATTTTAGCAGAAATTTTTACGATCAAACAAATAGCATATTATTATTTAAAATCAGTAACTTAATGTTTGCGAATTCGTAAAATTGACCATCTTTCTCTGAGGTGAAATTGAAGTTAAAGAATTGGTTCCTGGTTCTCATAACCGGCGGTTTTTTACTGTTCTTCGGATGTGAGAATAACAGTGAGCGGAAAATCAAAATTTCCACTTCCGGCAGCGGGCGGTCAGACACCGCTCAGGAAACATCCAGTACATTACAGATTGCAGCCAGACCGCAGCGTTCTTTGGCTGTGCTGCTGTTTAAAAATGAGACCGGAGACGCTTCGCTGGATTGGCTTAAACGCGGCTTGACGGATATGCTGACCACTGACCTGCAGCAGTCTCCTTATTTACAGGTGGTCAGTGCCAGTCGTTTTATTGAGATCGCAGAAAAGCTGCGGATGACTGAAGCAGATTTTCAGGATCTGGATGCATTGGCTAAAATTGCACGAGAAGCCGAAGTACAGCTGGTCCTGAAGGGCAGATATTACTATGAGAATGAACTGTTGACCATCGATGTGGAGATGAGGGATATCCAGACTTCCAAACTTCTGAATGTGAAACCGGTGACTGGAGAAAGCCTGGAAAGAATATTTTCCATGGTTAATGAACTCTCCATTCGGGTGCGTGAGAATCTCCGCGGACAGCTGGATCAGGATCCTGGGGCTGAATCGAATCTGGCTCAGATGACCAGTTCCCTGGAAGCATTCCGCGCCTATTCCAAAGCCCTGGAATCTTCTGAAAAATTATATGTTTATGAGGCCGAAAAATATCTTCGGCAGGCAGTGCAACTGGATACCAATTTCGCGGCCGCCTATTTGCAATTGCTGATGCTGAAGCGTGAGGGGGGGTCTTCCAAAGAAGCAGCAGAATTATTGAAGAAATTGAAAACCATCGAATGGAGGTTGTCGGACATTGATAAACTTCGATTGAATATCCATGAAAAATTGATCGACCGCGATTATGGCGAAGCGATCAGCCTGCTGGAACAGGCGGTAGAAAGTTATCCGACCAATCTCGCATTTCGTAAAGAATTAGCGATTTTTTATCAATTTTATTACAACGATCTTGATCGTGCCCTTGAACAGCATGAGATCATTGTGGAGCTGGATCCCAATCAAAAACTGACTTATAACAATATGGGCTATTTATATGCTGCCCGGGGGGAATTTACCACAGCCTTTAAGTATTTTGATAAATACCAGGAATTAGCACCTGATGAACCGAATCCCTACGACAGTAAAGCAGAAATATTGATCAGAGCCGGCCGTTTTGATGAAGCAGAACAACTGCTGAAAAATGCCTATGACAAATGGCCGAATTTTCCTTATCTGGCAGCCAGACTGGCCAATCTCTATGTGGAAACAGGAAATTTCAGTGAGGCAAAGCGATACCTGGATAACGTAAAAAATTCCGATTATGTCAGGGATCGGAAATTTCGTTATCAGCAGGATCGGGCCTTTTTTTACTGGCGGTTTGGAAGAGTAAAAGAAGCCCTGGCCGAACTCCGCAAGGTTATCCGGGACGACCCGTTCTCGATTGATCCTGCCCTGCAGGCGGTAGAAATATATAAATGTACCGGCGATACCCAGTCCGCTGTTCAGATTATCAGAGAAAAATTTTCCTTCTTTCAGCAGAACTTTGATAAAACGATTAAAGACCCGGAATATGTTAATAATCTGGCCGAATTTCTATTAGCTGCAGACTTACCAGAAAATGAAACCATCCCTTTCTTGGAAAAATTGCAAAAAGATGGCCCAGCAGCCAGCCTGACCCTGGTAAATGTTATCCATGATATTCTGCTCATCAAATATGGTAAGATTGAGAAAGCCCGGGAAAGCATTGCCCGAAACGCCGATTCTTATGTAAACCTGATCAGCGAAAATCCTCAGGTTAGCTGGGATACCTGGAAATATGTGAATCAGATCATTGAAGCTGATCCTGTGGCTCAGACTGAAAATAATATATCGGCTCGCTTTCTAAAACAGGCAGAGATGTTAAAACGAAATTCTATGAAAAATCTCACCAGATTTTCCCAGGCCAGAAATAGCCAGAGGTTGAATGAAATGTCCAGGATTCAACAAATCTATCAGGAATTGGGTTCACCCCTAGAATCGGATTGGAGTGTGATCGGTCCATTTGCCTACGAAGATCATTCCGGTTTCCAATTTTCTTACCCCCCGGAGAATAAAATTGAGATGACTAGCATGTATCGGAGCAGGGGAAAGGATATCCGCTGGCAAACGGGGAATGATGGTAAATTTGATGGGTATCTGGATCTTCGGGCGCTATTTAAGCGTCATAGCTGGTCAGTAGGATATGCCCTGGTATATATTAAATCCCCGGACGAACGTATCGTGCAGATCCGCTTCGGTTCCGATGAGGGTTGTAAATTATGGTTAAATAATGCCCAGATCTGGCAGCATTATCTAAAAGAATCCGCCAGGATCGACCGTGATCTGGTCACCGTCCTGTTACATCCCGGCTTTAATAAACTATTAGTGAAAGTGACGAACACCGATCTTGACTGGGGCTTTTATCTGCGGGTGACAGATGAGAATGGAAACGGTTTTCCGGATATTACCTTCCATTCTTATGAAGAGGTTGAAAGTACTCTGGCTCTCAGTGAGGAATAAGGGAAAAACTTTTTTAACCTGTTATTTTATTAGTTATACTTCCGATATGGAAAGTGGAGCTATTTGATTTTCCCCTTTTCAGGGTTCATCGACATGAATGATCAGGTCAAGCATTTCCCGGCACCGTGAATTATCGGGATTCAGCTCCAGGGCCTTTTTGTAATTTTCAACTGCCGCCTCATAAGATTCCAGATTATGATAGCACAATCCCAGCCGATAAAAGACCTCGGCATTTTCCGAGGAGATCTTGGCCAGATGGGAGAGGTATTTAGTGGCTTCGCGGTAATTTTTCTTGAACATATAAACACCGGCCAGATGATAATTGGCAATCTCAGAATCCGGACTTAATTCAATTAGCTTGCGATAGGCCTCAATTGACTTTTCTTCCTCGCCCAGATGGCGGTAGGATATTCCCTGCCAATAGAAAGCCATCGCCAGGGAGGGATTAATGGCAATGATCTTCTCAAATTGCTCAATTGCCTTGGCAAGGTTCCCGGCCCGGTAATAGGCAATCCCCAGACCGTAAAGAGCGGCGGTGAATTTTGGATTTTTGAGGACTATTTTTTCGAAAATTGTTATCGCTTCTTTTACATGTCCCTGTAGATATATTAAATCCCCTAACATTTTCTTGAACATGCAATTGTCGGGTTCACTTTTTACCCTGGTCCGCAATCGCTTGGTGGCTAAATCCAGGTCTCCCTCGCACATCAATTGGTTAATTTCTTCTAGAAATTCAAGCAGTTGTTTCATTTTAGGTCCTCTTTTGTATTCCTATGTTTACCAGAGCGAAATCTTAAACTAATCTGTATTCCATTTTACTGTTCGGCATTGAATACCTGCTGAAGGCTAAAATTATTAGCAAAAATAATGGAATACAAATTAAGTTTTAATAATCCAATCCTGAGTACATATATTCATAATTACTATGATTTATTATCATTACATATATGAAATTTATTCAGAATGTTATCCTGAGGCAAAAGGCTTCCAGAACTTTAAATATGTCACTCAATTTACATTCAAGAGTACTTAGTAACATTAAAAAGTTTTTGACCTTATTACCTGGTTATTGTAGAATCAAGCGCAAGGTTTATTGGACAATGAATAACCTGCCTGTCGGGTATACGAGGTCAAAGATTCAATTATAGGAGCCTGAGTACCATATAACATCGTAGATGTTTCATAATTGTAGAAAAAATACCCATATCTCAAATAGATCCTCGTAGAGGATCAACAATTTGTTGTTATGCGTAGAGGCAAAAATAAATATTAATCCTCTACAAGGATTAAAACTGGGGGGATGGTATGATTTTTCTACAATAATTTGACCTCTACGAGGTCGTGAAGTTAGGTTTCCCAGGGTTTCGGCTATACTCAACCTTAGTACATATATTCATAAGAAATTTCTGAAAAATAGCCCAGATAGACATTCCGATCCCGCCTTAGCGGGAAACTTGACAGGCTACTGACGGAAGGAATTTTAAAAACACAATAATTTTCATAGGTTGCTTCCGTCAGGACGCCCGTCTGGCACCCCGTCTAAAGCTGGGCAGCGGGCAGGCTGCAGGCATAGATTTCAATCACCTCAGGTATATTTTGTTCAAATACTCAGCGATTCCTATAAAAATAGACTAACCATCCAGGCTCATTAGTAGGTCTGAAAGCCTGCTGGGGAGTAGAAAAATCTTACAGTATTTTAAAAGGGCTGAATATTTGGAACAGAGTTCAATCTGTTTACGTTCCCGGTTCTATTTGAAAAATTCCTGCATTTTCTTGTTCATCTTAGGGGCCAGCGTCTGAATTCCCTCATTTATTAAAAAATCTGCTGATTTCGGTTCGGTTGGCTGACTGACCAGATTACGTTTATCCCTTGGTAAATCGTCGAGATTACCGCTGTAACGGATCCAATTAGCTTCGTCCATTTTATTCTCAGAAAAAGTATCTCCGGCAATGTATTGACCGGTTTCTACGTCTACGATTTGAAAACTGGCGGTAATCTGAACAGAGCGTGAAGCTTTATATTCTTTATAATTAAGCAGTTGAATTTTTTGAATATCTTTTCCGGAGGTGTCCTTTTCAGTATAGGTTTTTTCAAAACTTTTATCGACAAAAGACGCCGGGCTGTTCTGCTGAGAAATTTGCGAGACAGTTCCGGAGATGAAATAATGGATGCCTTCCAGTTTCCCGATTTCTGCCGCTTTCTCTGGATCCACCACTCCAGCCATTGCTAATTTATGTTCCTCGAGAATAATGGCCAGATTTTCCCGGTCAATAAAAGAAGTGTATTTGAGATTGGCTTTGATGCATTCATTCAAAAAGAGCTCAGTCAACAGACTGCTGTAATCAGTTTTAAAGCTGGAACTATTTTTAAAGGGCAGCACCGCCACCCGTTTCACTGCTTTAGCATAGACTTCTTTACGCCGCTGCTCAGAATCACGGTAGTTAGGGACAGCCGCCAATGCGCTCTCGTATCTTTCAGTGGCTTCCCGGAAGTTGTTGTTTTGAGCGAAATCCTCTGCCCAGCGGTAATAGGCCTCGGCAATGGCGATATTAGTGGATATTTTATTTTCGGCAAATTCCAGGGCCGATTGATAATGGGAAATAGCAGTTTCATAATCTTTGAGCTGGAGTTTCTGATCTCCCAATCGACTATAACCTTCCCAGATTTTTTGCCGGGTATCTAAATAATTGCTGTTTAGTTGTAATACCTTCTGGTAGAGATCCACCGCTTCCAGGTATTGCCCGCTCTGAAAATAACCACTGGCAGTGGTATAATAATAAATGGTGCCTTTTTCAATAGCCTGTGAGATCCGGGTTTTCACATCCACTGTGGTCAGGATTATTTGCTGCCGTTGAAAGCGGTTCAGCAGGATTTCCAGATGCTTCCATGATCCTACCGCCTCAATCCATTGAGAGTCCTTTTCGAAGTTTTCCGATTGGTTGAGCAACTCTTCATAAGCTTTGGGAGCGATAAAGGTTAAATGAGATTTGGCATCGGTAAAATCCGATTTTTTATCCAGCGCTTCCAGATCTTTCTCGGCTGACTCTACATAACGCCCGACTTTTTCAAATTCCAGGGCTTTCTTATAGGCCTGCTTATGAGCACAACTGAATAATACCATTGAAAATGCCAGGAATATGATCAGGAGCCTGAACATTTGTTTACCATGAAGTTTCATACTTTTTCCTGTGTTTATGGTCGCATAAATCCAGTCATATAAGTTATCGGTATTCTTCTAATTAACTTGTGTCACTGATGTTTAAAATTACCTTTATGTAGTTTTATTTCTAATCATCACTTTTTCTGGTCTAAATATAATATCCAATGGTTTGAAAAACCCTGCTTTTTCTGCCTGTATTATATCATTGACCTTCAGGTTACCGTAATGATCCAGGTGATTGCTTGCTCCTGCAGAAGGCCAGTATCCACAATACTCTACCCCTCAGGACGGCTGTTCAGGAAATAGTTTCTTAAAGGTCCTGCCGGACTGGGTAAAAAGATAGTATATGAATATTTCAGTGTGTTCTGGGGAAAATAAAAAAAAACCGGCTTCTTCTTGAAGCCGGAAAGGTACTGCTTTTTTTTGGAGGTGATGATGGAAGGGTCATCAATTGAGTTCCCAGGTACGGGGAGAATTAGCAGGAAGTTTCAAATTATTTTAATTTTTATAATTTTTTCTGTCTTTGAACAAATGGTAAAGTGGAGTGTATTTATATATAGAATTCTATATTCAATGAAGTCGAATAATAAAAGGAGACTAAAATGTTGCTAAATTATGGACGTTTCTGGGGAATACTTTTTTTCCTGATTTTAATCAGTCTCTGTTGTGCCAGGGATCCGGAAAAACCTCAACCGGTGTACAGTGTGGTTTATGTTGAAAGACCAGCCGGCTGGTATGAAATCCAGGAAGAATTGTGGAAAAAAGAGATCGATAAGGATCCAGGGAATGCTTACGCCTGGCGTAATTATTATAATGCGGTTCGCTACAACCGGTTTTCCGAAACGATTAGTACCCCCGAAAAACAGGCAAAATTGAAAAATATTATGGATGATATGGCCAAAGCTATCCCGGAAAGTTATGAGTATAATTATCTGAGGCATAAAACTGCCGGAAGTATTGTAGATATTTCCTATCTGGAAAAAGCCTACCAGTTACGACCGCAGGAACCCGAGTTGTACTCTGATTTCAGCGGTTATTATGAAATAGCAGGTGATGAGGAGAAGATGACTGAATTTTTAACAAAGTGGTATGAAAGTAAAGATCTGGCACCTGGTTTACTGAGTTATAATTATAACGTCTTGTATTCCCTGGAAAAGAATACAATTTTGTTTACCAACGGAGATAATGATACCTATCCGGTCTGGGTGCTGCAGAAGGTGAAAAAGATCAGAACCGATGTTACCATTTTAAATGTTTCTCTGATCAATGTGGGGGAAGAGTATCTGGAGCGGAAATTGAAAGAGAAGGATATCTCCTTGTCCTTTACCGAACTGCCAAAATACCGTTCTCAGGAATTCACCGGGGCACTCGCAAAATTCATTGCTGAAAAATATCCCGAAGTGCCGGTATACTTTGCGGTTACGGTTTATCAGGATTATCTCTCGGCCATTGAAGAAAACCTTTACCTGGTAGGATTAGCATACAAATACAGCCAGAGCAGGTTCGATAATATTGCTCTAATCAAAAAGAATCTGGAGAAAAGATTCCGCCTGGATTATTTAAAAAATGATTGGTATAGTGAAGATTATCTGGCAAATCCGGTGGTTACCAAATTAAACCTGAATTATATTGCACCTTTGCTGGCCCTGGCAGAGCATTATGCGGCCAGTGATACTCAAGAAAGGGCAAAATACTGGGTAGAAATTGCCCTGCAGATCGGAGAACAGGGGGGAATTAAGAATAAAGTTGAAGAAGGTTTAAAAGAAAAAAAATTGACTTACCTAGTGAATTAGACTTTCAAAAAGTATTAAATCGAATGAGTAAGGTAGATAGTAATCTGCTTAACGTACTGGCAAATTGATGATCTTTTTCCGGAAAAAATATTCCAGCTGTTCCGACGAAAAATTAATGCAGTATCTGCAGCAGGGTGAAGTTCAGGCTTTTTCAGAGTTGTATCAGCGCTACAGTCAGCGGATGTTGTATTACTTTTACCGGATGTTGGCGAAAGATGAACAGAAGGCCCAGGATTTTCTGCATGACCTGTTCTTGAAACTGTTAGAGAAACCAGAGCTCTATGATACCAATAAAAAGTTTTCCAGCTGGTTGTTTTCTATCGCCTGCAATCTTTGCAAGAATGAGTACCGGCGGCTGACGGTGAGGAAACAACATTCTGATGATGTTCACTATTTTGAACAGTATCAGCGATACCGTGAGGAAATCCAGCTGGAAAACCAACTGGATGGGGCAAGGTTTCAAAAAGCCCTGTTTGCAGAGCTGGATGGGTATGATCCAGATCATAGATTAATGTTTCTGCTGCGCTTCCAGGAGAATTTCTCCATCCGGGATATTGCCGGGATAGTGGGTTGTAAAGAGGGTACGGTAAGGTCCAGACTATTTTATTTAACCCGAAAATTGGCCGTCTGTCTGAAAGAATTTCATCCTATGGTAAATGAGGTAGATGAAAATGAAAAAAACAAATGATCATTTACCTGCCGATTGCCGGCAGATAAAAAAACTGCTGCTGGAAAAGCCGCAAGAAGCATATTCAGATACCGAGAGCTCTTTAATTTCACTGCATTTGACCGGATGTGAAAGCTGTCGCCAGTATCAGCTGCTGTTGTCCAGCCTGGAAAAAACAGCCGCCCCGCCTTCACCCAATTTCCTGGCCCCTGATCCTGAAATTTATCACTCTCTTTTACATCGCTGGTCCGCTCTTCACCCCAGTCCAGGCCGGAAAACGGGAAAATTCGTGCAAACAATAAAAGAGGTAATGTCCTACCGAATACCGCTATATCAGGTTGTATCAGGATTGGTTATCGCAATTATGTTAGCAGGATTATATAATTATTTTCCACTTCCTGAATGGCGGGTCAAACCTCCCGCCGCTTCTCGACCAGCTGCTGATCTGACCAAACCGGCATTCAGTGATGTGTTTATCCAGCTGGATTTTAATACCGCCGGAAAATTCGGATCTAATATGAAAGAAGACTCAATACTTACCCGCTTTATTCATTATTCCCTGTAGATATTAACTGGCCGGACCGGATTTACCTCATGGGGTGATCATAACCGCTTCGGTGGAATCAGTTTGAGTATTAATCAGGTACTGCACTCCGGATGGCAATTGGACGATCAGATTATTACTTGAATCGACCAGGATCCTGACCTGGCGGGGATCTATTTTTACCAGACTGGTGTCCAGCTGCCACACCATCTGCAGGTTGGGATATATATCCTGAATCATCTGGACCGGAAATTTTTCCGGCAGTTCAGAAATTTTTGACTGTTCTGCTATTCGCCGGTCCTGCTGCAGGGAAATCTGAATAGTCTGGGTATTTTGCCGGAATTGCCAGACTTCCGGGAGAGCTTCTTTACTTGCTTCAGATCTGCTCTGGCCAGGCAACAGCATATTTTGAGTGCTTTTCTCAAATTGGATCTGGCTGAAATCGAAAGCAAAGAAAGTGGAGGGAGCCGGTAATAACTGGCTGGCTTCATCTTTCCTGGCGCCTTTTCCGGCAGAAATACTCCCGGCCGCTTCCAATTCTTCACCGCTTTGTTTTACCATATCGACCGTTGACACTTCCCGATCAGCTTCCGGACTGGAGGAAGAGATGGCAGTGGGAGGAACAGGTTTTTCTGTGGCTGCAGCTCCTTTTTCTATTCCTTCTGTTTCATCGGTAGCCTGAGGAATATCCTGGTCTTTTCCTCTCTTCAGCTCTTCTGATTTCCCGATCAGCAGTTTTTTTTCTTCGCTCAATTCTGCTGAGGGTGGCAGGTCGGTTATTTTATCCGGCTGCCGGGGCAGCGATTTTTCGGCCGGGGTTTGAAAAAGATCCTGTTGCTTCCCGGGCAAAACCTGCCAGTAGTAATAAATCATTCCGGGTGCAATCACCAGGAACAGCACCACCGCCGCCACCCGCAGATAAATTCCCCAGTTGGTCGGGGAAGGCTGAGCCTGCCGGTTTTTCACCTGGCGCTGAATTTCAGTCTTCATTTCTTTCTTCCCGGTTTCCCGGATCCCGCTGATCAGGATGCGATGCAGAGCTAATTCCTTCTGGCAGAGCGGGCAGTCACGGAGGTGAGCTTCAAACTCCCTCTTGGCCTCCGGACTCAGTCTATTTAGCAGATAGTTTTCATAAATCTCTGGATCTTCACGATAGTGGTAATTCATGATTATTCACCCCCAAATTCCGGCAATTCCAGCCGTAATATCTCTTCCAAGCTTTTCTTGCATTGATATTTTTTACTTTTAGCGACATTGGTATTGGCAAACTGGAGAATTCCGGCAATCTCTTCCATGCTCTTTTCTTCAAAATAATATAGCAGCAGCAGTTTCTTACAAATTTCCGGGATCATTTCCAGAGTCCTCCGCACCAGCTCAATTTTCTCGGCCGAGATTAATGTCTCCAGGGAAGTTGGATTATTGTCGCTGACCTGCAGTGAAATATCCCCTGAAACTGTTTTCCGGTGCTTGCGCATTTCGGCCATCCATTTATTCCTGGCGATTGCCAGCAAATAAGTACTCAGTTTGGAAGATAATTGAAACTGTTCTGAATTCACTTTCTGCCATAAAACGATAATGGTTTCTTGCAAGATGTCATCGGCATCAAGTTCACTTCCTCCGTTCTGGCGGATATAATGGAAAATCATTTTCTGATACCGCATATAGATCTCTCCCAATACTGTCCGGTCATTGGTTTTAATCCGCTCGATGATCTGCTTATCCCGGAAAATATCAGCAATCAGCATTTACCTTACACCTATTAATGACATTAATCTACAGAAAGTAAATCAGAATTGACTCAAAATTAGATGGTTGTGAAGCAGATGTCAAGTTTTAGCAAATTACCCCTAGAAAGGAGAAACAAGATGAAGACGTCAATGCTATTTCTACTCGGTGTACTGGCAGCCATGCCGCTGTTTTCCCAGGGACTGCTTATGATTCCGGAGCGGCCTGTTGGACCGGGAATTTCCCAGCTGGAATTAAAATCCACCGATGCCAGAGTAATGATTAAAAATGGAGTAGCCAATGTTATCCTGGAGCAGGTTTTTTACAATCCTACCCCTCAGCGGTTGGAAGGAGAGTATCTTTTTATGATTCCAGGAGAAGGTCAGGTCAAAGATTTCTATCTTTACATTGACGGCCAAAAAGTGAAAGGTAATATCCTGGATGCCCAGGAAGCCCGTACCACCTACCAGGATATTGTCAGGAGAATTAAGGATCCGGCCTTACTTGAATATGCCGGCCAGGGGATATTTAAGACCAGTATTTTTCCGATCGAACCCAAAAGTGAAAGGAAGATCGAGATTTCCTACACCGGAGTGCTGGACTATCAGTCAAATAATTTAAGGTTTAATCTGCCATTGCGACAGAGCGGGATCAAAGTATTCGAGAATCTGCAGCTGGTCATCGATTTAACCGAGGATGTACCCCTGGGTGAGATTTATTCTCCTTCGCACCAGGTTCGTATTGACCGGCAGAGTGACCGTTCTGCAAGGATTTCATTGGAAAACAGCAGTGCCAATGGTGAGAAAGATTTTGTATTGTTCTATTCCCTGGCCGATAAAGAAATTAATTGCACTCTGCTTTCTTTCCGCCCCCGCACCGACCGCGATGGATATTTTATGATGTTCATCAGTCCCAATATCTGGGAAAAACGCCTTCGGCAGATAGCCAAGGATATGATCTTCGTGATCGATGTTTCCGGCAGTATGCAGGGTGAAAAAATCGATCAGGCCAAACAAGCCCTGAAATTTTGTGTGAATTCGCTGGGAAAAGAGGACCGTTTTGATATTGTCAGTTTCAGTTCCAGCATTGATCTGTTCCAGGGCAGACTGCAGAATGCCTCCAACGATACCAGGGAGAACGCCCGCTATTTTATCGATAATCTTTCATCCTCCGGCGGAACGAACATTCAGGAAGCCTTACTGCAGGCTTTGAAAGAGAGAGACCCGCGGGATGAGCGGGAGACCAATATTATTTTTATGACCGATGGTTTACCCACCGAGGGAGAGACCAATATCCAGCAAATCCTCCAGCAGGTTACCCGGAATCTGCAGGCGAATACCCGGATCTTTACTTTTGGAGTGGGATATGATGTCAATACCTTTCTGCTGGATAAACTGGCCCTGGATTCCCAGGGAAGTTCTGTTTATGTAAAACCCAATGAAAATATTGAAGCGGTGGTCTCCGGTTTCTATGCCAAAATATCTCAACCGGTTTTAATAGATCTGCAACTGGATTTTGGAGCGATAAGGGTTTATGATCTTTATCCAGTCAAATTGTCAAATATTTTTCAGGGTGAACGGCTGACCATCTTGGGAAGGTATCGCAATGCGGGTGAGGGGCAGATAAAACTGAGCGGAAAGCAGCAGGGAGCAGACCGGATTTTTCACTTCAGCAAATCTTTTACGCAGCGTGAGAGCGAGAACGATTTTATTTCTAAACTGTGGGCTAACCGCAAGGTATATCATCTGCTCACTGAGATCCGTTTTAAAGGTGAAAATCAGGAGCTGGTGGAGAGTATTCGAGCCTTAGGAAAAGAATATGGAATTGTGACTCCCTATACTTCTTATCTGGTGGTGGAGCAGCAGCAGGAACTGCAGCAGGCAGCCAACCAGGTAGCTGTAGGTACTGCCAGTGTCTCTCAGCGACAAATTACCGGCGCTGAGCAGAAAAGACAATCGCAGGCGGAAGTTGATGAAGAAAGCGTGGGTTCCGCGGTATTTCTTGATGCGCTGAGCGCAGCACCAGCGGCAGCTG
Source organism: Caldithrix sp. RBG_13_44_9 (assembly GCA_001771055.1). Taxonomy (GTDB): domain Bacteria; phylum Calditrichota; class Calditrichia; order RBG-13-44-9; family RBG-13-44-9; genus RQOF01. The sequence goes on along the minus strand of MESS01000133.1, from coordinate 5,249 downwards.
AACAGTCCTCCGGCCGGGATGCAGTTTTGTCCAGCCGGGTAATGAAAAAAATGGAGCAGGCTGATAAAGATGTAAGTATGCTGCTCACTGTTCAGCGGGTTGGTGAGAAAACGTTTTACCTTAAAAATGGTTACTGGGTAGATGAAGAAGTAAAATCGATCTCCAATATTGACCGTACCATCAGCTATTTGAGCGATGGCTACTTCTCGTTACTTCATTCAGAGCCTGACTTAAAAAAGATCCTGGCTTTGGGTGAAAATTTAATTTTTGAGTGGGAAGGTATAGTGTATAAAATTGTCCAATGATCCTGATTCTCTTGTGACCGGCAGTTTTCACCGATACTCATCAGGCCCCGTGAGGATTAACGGGGTCTGGTGTTTAATGAGTTTCCAATTCAGGGTAAAAGAGAACGATTTTGGTTGAGCTTTTGCAGTAATTGGTAATTAGTTATGTTGTTGATTACTAAAGACCGGGAAGGTTCTGATCTGGTTTATTCCGCCCTTACAGGGCTTTGGTTGGTTCAGGGAGCTTCCAGTCCGATGGGGCGATGCCCCATCTTTACCCATTATGCCCCTGCGGGGTGTGATAGTTTCTACCTATCGCCATCATTACCTGAAAGGGAATCATCTATCAGGCGAGGCCAACGGCCTCGCATTATTGCATCTCCCGCCAGAGCCAAGCCCTGTAAGGGTGTAATAAAAATTCTTATTATTCATAAGTAAAAACCAGTTATCGCTCGTAAGAAAATCCCTACCGGACGTGCTCGTTAAAATAAAACATTACCGGAAAGAATCTTTATAGTAGCTAAATGAAGGAACCGCAGTCCTCTGATTTTATTTATATAAACCTCTCCACCGGAGCTTGATATTCATCAATAAGAATTAGAGTGATTTCGTGTGTTCCGTGGGAAATATTTTATAGGGTATTTTGGTGAATTCTTTGTGACTTGGTGTCTTGGTGGTTAAAAATAAACAATAAAGAAAGGGGTGATTTTAATCTCACCCCTTTCTCAAAAGAAAAACGGTAAT
>MESS01000133.1:2690-4200 GCA_001771055.1 Caldithrix sp. RBG_13_44_9 | reverse complement strand
CAGGAAACTGGCCATCAGCATGAAATCAGGAGCACCATCATCCAGGCCAAATCCCAGGCCGCCGCGGATCCTGCTGCCGCCAGCCAGGCTGTAATCCACTCCGGCTGATAACAGAGCATAATCACCCTCGGTGTGGAAGTTCAATTCACCGATGGCATGGAATTGGTCATTGATGGGGTAAATGGCACCTCCGCCAATGAGGAAAGACGTTTCGTAATCGGTGTTCTCTTTCGTTTCGAACGTATTTGGATCATATTCCGTCGTAGTCGTTTCCACAAAATCCAATCCCAGGACCCCGGTGAGTACCATTCCATTGGTCAATGGATAACGCAAGGCACCAAAAGCTCCAAAATCTAGATTGCCCTGTCCCACATCTTCGCTACCGATCGGCAGGGTGAGGTAGCCACCGGCCGATAAATTGAATTTATCCGGGATAATCAGATATCTTCCGGCTACGGTCAAGTCGGAAATTCCAGACTGACCATCACCAACTTCCGGACTGAAATTAACGAAACCCCACTGGGCTCCAAGTTCTACTTTGGGATTAATGGGATAACCGCCCTGCAATCCGAGACCCCAGGTGCTGGCATAATCATAATCACCATACACAAAACCGGCTTCTCCATAACCACTGCTGGAAATGGGCGCATCACGCAGGAATGTCTGGAATAAATGGACATCCGATTTTACCGCATCCTGAGCGGCAAGCGGCAGGATACTTAAGACAATTAATAATAACATAAAGCAGTACTTCATCATACCTCCATTAATTTAATTAAGTGTGACTTTTGACTTAGTTTGCCCGATCAAGAGAAACCCCCGATAGTCAACCGGGGGTTTTCTCGGCAGGAAGGGTTTACCCTAACTTTTGCGCACATTGGTCGCTTGTAAACCTTTTGGTCCCTCTGTAACTTCAAATTCAACTTTATCGCCCTCGTTCAGGGTGCGATAACCTTCAGTAACGATAGATGTATAATGGACAAATACATCTTCCCCATTTTCGCGACTGATGAATCCATAACCCTTTGGACCATTGAACCACTTTACCACACCTTTTTCCAAGATGAACACCTCATGTAAAAAATTGTACTTATGTAACTGCTGTCTTTACTCAATTTTATGATCGGGCCGGTTTGCAGATTGAGTACAGACCAATGTTACGTTATTTGACGGCTTAAATTAATTTTTTTTTTCAGAACCTGCAAGAAATTTTTTGTTTACTTGCTTTCAGACGATTTTAGGGCTGTTTTTTATAAATTCGGATTGAAAATTTTTATATCTATTTATAACCACCAAGACACCAAGGCATAAAGATATCACCAAGATATCTGAAAAATATTTCCCAAGGAATACACGGAATCACACTAAAGCTAACTTGGTTATTATCCGAATTCTGTCCCGGAGGGACAGCTGATCCTAACCCAGCAATTCATTGCTGGGTATAGCTGATCCCCCCACAAACAAAGCGTCCCGTAGGGACGCCCGAGAGAAAAAAATGTGACCTGATTTT
>MESS01000133.1:1564-2640 GCA_001771055.1 Caldithrix sp. RBG_13_44_9 | reverse complement strand
AATACATGGAATCACACTAAAGCTAACTTGGTTATTATCCGAATTCTGTCCCGGAGGGACAGCTGATCCTAACCCAGCAATTCATTGCTGGGTATAGCCGATCCCCCCACAAACAAAGCGTCCCGTAGGAACGCCTGAGAGAAAAAGTGGGACCTATTTATAACCACCAAGTCTTAAAGGCACTAGAAAAACAGTTGGCAGTTTGCAGTTGGTAATATATTAAAAAGAAAGCAGGTAGCAGAAAGCGGAAAGCAGTTGACCGAGCACTCAAATTTCTTTATCCGTAATATAAAAACATACTTACAAAATTTGAGTGCTCGGCACCATGCTCTTTGTGTATGCCTTCCCTTATTATAATTTTTGGCCGCAATTCGTGTTAATCAGTGAAATCCGTGGACCAGTTTTTTCCGATCGGAGGGACACCTGTATTATCACTTGCCGGATAGCCGTTTACTCAGATCCTCATGCAGTTTTTCCAGATCCTTTTTTATCTCATCAAAACTGTCCAGAGGTCCTTCAATTTCGGCCTCGGAATTTCGCTGTTGGCTCAGGGAGATTGCCTCCCGCGCCAGCTGTAAGGCCTCCTGATCTTTACCCTGCTCACTCAGCACCCGGGCGATCCAGTATTTACATTCCACCTGGTAGCCGATAGACTGGTATTGATGATCTTTAATTTTTTCATAGATCTGTTCAAAGATCACTTTTACTTCCGCCCATTGCTGTTTCTTGGCCAGAAACTTTCCTTTGAAATACAGATCGGTGAGGTTGGGACCTTCTTTCTGCCTGATACCCTCTAAAGTGAGTTGTAATCCGGGATCGTAATCACCGTGATCATAGTATGCAGCCAGCAGGACATAGATTCCATCGTACATGGAGTAGCGCCCATGCGCGATGGAAAATTTTAACTGCTCCAGACCTAGATCACGTTTATCAGGGATCCAGAAGGCAATAATGCGCAGGAATTTAGATTTGGCGGTACGCCAGTAGTAATAAGAACCCAGTCCAAGATAGACATCATAAAGGGTAGAATCTTTTTGCAGGGCCTGCTCAAAATGACCGATACCCCGTCCGGCGTC
>MESS01000133.1:507-1558 GCA_001771055.1 Caldithrix sp. RBG_13_44_9 | reverse complement strand
GGCTCCGATATAATTGAGTTTCCGGAAACGGTTGAATCCGCGATAACCGTAGGCACCGCCCAGATAAAAATGCAGCCAGGGATCGCTGCTCTTCGTTAACTGGAGAGTTCCGGTATCGATGGATTTCTGAATATTGCTTTCCACTTCCTTTTGAAAATCATTTATCCGATAGGTGCTCATCACACCCTGCAGGACAGCTGCCTTAAAAAAGTAAGCAGCGGGATGATCCGGATGCTCTTTCAGCAGACTATCGGTAATGTGGTTAGCCAGATCAAATTGATCCCGGAAGGTGGCATTGATGATCCGGGTAAGGCTCCGGTCAAAAACAACATCGACCGGGGCTTTGGCATCCGCCGGAACATCGGGGATCCGCTCTTTCAGATCGGAAGCATTCAATAACATCCAGCTGAGCAGCACCAGCGGGATCAAACTTTTTGATATCGTTATAAACATTGTCAACCTTTGCTCGATTATTGTTTAAATTTTCTTGAAGTCAATTTTCAGAAAAAATTACTAAACTCATCCGGCCATGTAAAGTAAATATCGATAAAAAAAGCCCTGAATAAATATCCAGAGCTTTTTTATTATTGCTGATCCCGGGTCAATTATTTGCTTTTCAATTTTTCCAGAGTTCCGCTGATCCGTTTTTTCTGATTTTCATCTTTGACCATATTCAGAGCCTTACTGTAATATTCGATGGCTTTCTGATTATCACCCTTGGTGGCATATCCTTCGCCCAGACTGTCATATACATTCCAGGATTTGGGGTGGTCTTTCACATTCTTCCTAAAGATCTCAATGGCTTCATCTACTTTTCCATCACCCAGCAACTGGTAACCATACTGATTCAGATCATTCTCGGCCGCCAGGGTGAAACTGTACTCGTGCATTTTTTTTGCCTCTTCAGCCTGACCTGTTTTTTCCAGCAGGTTGGCCTTGGTCTGCAGATTGGTGAAATTTTCATTGATGGAAATCGAACGATCCACCCAGCTGAGGGCTTTCTGATAATTCATATTGTTGCGCAGGCAGTAATTGGCGGCCTGATTCCAGG
>MESS01000133.1:0-477 GCA_001771055.1 Caldithrix sp. RBG_13_44_9 | reverse complement strand
GCTCCATACGCATGTTCTCCAATACGATTTTCTGAACGTCCAATTCCACCCGGAAAGGAACAGCTAATTTTTCCCAGTAGAGCGCCACCAGCACGGCATTATCAGCAGGATTGTCGAAGCGGTAACTCAATCTTTCTTCGAAAGCGGCTTCTTTCGGGGTAACGTTCACCCGCAGAACGTCGTCTTTCTCATCGTATCCATAACTTCCCCAGGCGGTATTCACACTGCTGAAAATGATGGTCCAATCTTTCTCGGATGGGATCATGTGCAATCCATATTTGCCGGCTGCCAGTTCCTTTTCTTTCACTTTTACCGGATCGGAAAAAGTGATAGTAGTATTTTCATCCGCCCCGGCCCGCCATACTTCACCATAGGGTACCAATTTCCCCCAGATGACCCGGTCCTTCACGCCGGGTCGGCTGTAGGTAATGGTAATTTTACTCAGACCGATATTCTGGCAGATCTCAGCCTGCGGGC
>MESS01000132.1:33433-34568 GCA_001771055.1 Caldithrix sp. RBG_13_44_9 | reverse complement strand
CCGGAAAATCCAAGATCCAAGGCATGGACCACCCCCCCCAGGGAGCAAATTGAAATTTGAACTCAGGCCGAAGGAATCATTGGCATAACCGGTATAATTTTTCATAACCCCTAAAATTTATGAAAAACATTTTGCATTTTAATTTTTTATTTTTTAATTTAATTACAGTTCGCGGAAGTTTCTCTGAGAGTTTTGAGAGCCCGAGAGTTTTTGGAGAGTCTCGCCGGTTACACGGATGTAACCCAGCTGGCGGAGCTATCCAAAAGGTCTCGGGTTTTTTATTTTAAGGCTTATGGGAAAAAGAAAACCAACCGGCAGAAATCAAAAAGGCAGAAAGGCCTCTCCCGTCGATTTGGCAAATTTGGAAAAAGCACAGGGTAAACAAACTGGTCCGGTGACTCAAGAGGGCAAGGCGATTGCCTCGATGAATGGAATCAAAACCGGCGAGCGCATGCGAATGTTTCATCGCATTACCCATCAGGCCGGGAAAATGAAAATCTGTATCAGCTGTGGAGAGGAAATGCAGCTGCACTGCTCGGGTGTTAAGCGCTGCGAGCTGCAGGATGCCATGATTGTCAGCTATTTTAAAGCCCGTTCGGAACGCAATGTCGAATACATCGAAGATATGGACCTGATTAAAATTGCCAACCTCAATTTCATTTTTATTTCCCGGATTAAATATGCCATTGATCACATTGACGATGAATGGACGAATGAAGAAACCGGAAGGAAGGGATTGGTGATCGGTACGGATTACATGTATATGCTTTCGCAGATGAACGAAAAACTTTCCACCAGCCTGCACGATATGCAACTCACCAGAAAATCGATGGAAGAAAATGCAGGAATGTGGGCGGGAATAGCTGAAAAGCACATTGAAGACATAGCTGCAAAAGAATATTTAGAAAAATTAGAAAAAAACGCCATTGAGATGCGAAGAATTATAACCACAGCGAAAGACAAAAGAAAATCAGACGCCGATGTGGTAGAGTACGAAAAACTAACCGGACAGGATAATGACGATAACGTTAGCGTTGATGTTGACGCTCTCGGTGATAGTAAATTCCATGGGTAAGATTGAAATTTACCATCGCGCCGAACAGGCCATTACGGGTTTGATCAATAACCGGATCGA
>MESS01000132.1:2275-33324 GCA_001771055.1 Caldithrix sp. RBG_13_44_9 | reverse complement strand
TGTATGATGACCGGGTCGAACTTTATAACGGTTCCAAGTTCCAAATTTTTGGAGTCGATTCTCGCTTCGAAGGAGTAAATGCAACAGATATCTGGGTGGATGAGACCGATGATATCCTGCCAAGCGACCGTTTTAAAAAAATTTTTGATCGCGGCCTCGCGAAAAACAATAATGGTCTTCCCACTTTTACGCTGCTCACCGGGATGATCAAATCCCGGGGAAATCTGTATAATTTTCATCACGACCCACTGTGGTATGTGGTTCAGCCCCGAGTGGATTTGTATATCGCCATTGAGCTGGGCGTGATATCCGCGGATTATGCCAGATCCATCCGCAGCGCTTTCAGCCAGGAAGAATGGCTACGTCTAATGCTGCTGGAATATGTGGAATCGCGGAATTTCATCTGGGAATCCAAAATGAGATCCAGCCAGGCAGTGGGGCTGCATTGGGGAATGCAGCCGGAAAAACCAACATATGGAAAAACATTCCGCCGGATCCCGGGAAGCGTGATTTCCATCGGGATTGATGGCGGCGCCCAGGGAAGTGGAGACGATGCCTCGGATTATGCCCTAGTGGTTACCCAGGCATTTGGTCCTTATCGCCGGTATCTTTTTTCCAAGATATGGAGTCCGACCACGGATTCATCAATCCTCATCAACGAGTGGATGAAAATCTGGGAATATTTCCGTCCCAATGGCGGATATGCCGATGCATTGATTGCCGGATTGGTGTCTCAGTTCAACGGAGAATTATATAAACACGGTCTGGTGGATTATGACTGGTCCATGTTTGGTGATAACTCGCAGCGCGCCTGGAGCGAGTGGCGGGGATACGGGCTTTTAACACCTTTGCGCAACAGCGGAATTGCCAAACATAACATGTATATGAGCCTCAAAACTGCCATCGATAATGTAACCAACATAGATAAAACAGGCTGGAGCGGTAATGTGTTTATCTTCCCGCAGGAAGATCTTTCTCTGGAGAGCGAGGAATGGAAGGACCTATCGATGCTGATCCGGGAGCTGGGAAATTTGAACGCGACGCGAACCAATGCCGGATATCTATCCATCGGGAGAATCAAGAAAAAAATTGATGACGAGCAGCTGGGCATCCGCGGGGGCGTTACGCGATTAAAAGACGACCGACCCGATGCTCTGGCCATGAGCAACTTTTTTCTGGATTTTCTGATGGCCGATGAAGGTCAAAAAGATTTCAGAGTGACCGTGGATACTCAATCGAGGGCATCATAAGTGAGAATTCCCTTCACCAATTATGAAATTCGTTTAAGAGGACCCGTTAATTATTCTTCTGATTCCGGCAAAGCTCAGATCCGCGATGGATTTGGCAGCCCGATGCTGGATAAATTTGGGGGATATGTTCCCAACACTTTTAATCTGGAGCTTTATGAAGTGATCCGGGAATGTATCCCGTTTCTGGATGTGGCGATCATTAAACTGGTCCGTCTGATCGGCGATTTTGAATTTGAAACCTTTGGGGATAAAAAACTGCTGGAAAAACTAAATAATTTCAGGCGGACCGTGCCGGTGAATTACCTGGGTGTGGGATTGGATGATTTTTTGTACCAGATGAGTGATGCGGCATTTACTTTTGGATTTGGAGTGGGAGAGATTGTTCCGACCCGCAGTCTGCGTGAAGTGGAACGTCTTAAAACATCCAATTCGAAATATTTCAAATTCAAGAAAAAAGATAACCGGCTGATATTGACTCAGATATTTGGTGTCAAAGAGGTTGAGATTGAATTCAATGATAATATTTTTTACTTAGCATTTGATTGCCGCAATGGCCATCCCCAGGGATATTCGCTTATGTATTCTCTGCCATTTGTGTCAGACATTTTTGCCCGGATCGAAAAATCGATTGAAAATGTCTGGTGGAGAGCGGGGGATCCCACCTTTACCACCCTGGTTGAAGGTGGAGATCGAACGACCAGCGATCAGATCAAAATAGCTGTGGATGACTTAAAGGATCAGATGACCAATGCCATGAGAGCCCGTCGGGAAGGAAAAGTCTGGGATATTTATGCCGGTGTACCCATGGGCGGTAAAGTTCTGATCGATATTCTGGGAAAAGATTTCAAATTCCCGGATCTGCAGCAATCCGCCCGTCTGATGCTGGAACAAATTGTAGGGAAAACCGGCCTGCCGCCCTTCATGATGGGTCTTTCCTGGAGCACCACCGAGCGCATGAGTAAAGATCAAAATGATATGATTGTTGCCGATACTCAGTACCGGCGTCAGCAGCTGGATCCGATTATGGACGAAGTGATTGATCAGTATCTGACATTAACCGGTGATGCCGGTAAGCGCTGGGAAAAACGCTGGGCACCGGTAAATCTGTTGGATGTAATGGAATCCGGACGGGCGCGATATTATGAGGCCTTTGCGGCAGAAAAAGAGATTCAAAATAATCTGATGCTGCTTGATCTGGGTTATATCACCGAGGAAGAATTCAGGGAAAACGTCCATCTAAACAAAGGCATTCAGAGGTTTATCTGGCAGAAGTTAGGCGGTAACGGAAAAGAAGAAACCAAAAAATTTATTGAAATTGAATCACGAAAATATGCCAAACAAATGATGAGAAAATTTGGAGTATTAGCTGGATGAATGAGGCCGTCGTTAATAGAGCCTTTCTTCAATTCCGTTCGTATTTGAGGGGAATAAAGCCGCAGGAAGAAGATGCCTGCGGCTGCGGGTATGATCACTCCCAGGACTGGGATGTCTTTGGGATTAAAATAGATAGTCCAAGCCTTTATGAACTAGACCTGGCCAGACGAAGCCATCGCTGGACCGAAGTGAATAAAATCATGGCCAGTTTTTTTCAGGCATTTGCCCAGGAAGTAACCATCGCTGAAGGAAAAATTTTAAAAGCCGCTGGACTTCCCAAATTAAACACGGTAAGAGATAGCCTGGAAGATGATAAGGCAGAACAGATTCAGGAGCAGCGGACCTGGACTTCCCGCTTTGCTGAAATGTTTGTTTCTAAACAGATCGATCCGGAAATTGAACGGCAGCTGGATCTTATTTTTGAAATCTGGATCCGGAATTTAATTGGTTCAGGGATTCTGCCTGATGGTTTGGACGATTTACCGGTCTATCATTTTCATACCCTCAACAGCTTTGCCATTGGGCTACAAAAGGCGCTGGGAGACATCCAGGAAGAACTGGATGACGCCCTCCTGGCGCCTGCTAATTATTCGAATGCTTACCTGGCAAAATTAACCAATGATGGGATGACCCGGATTACAACTAAACTCTTTGATCACTATCGTGGGTTGGTTACAGGAATCCTCAGCGAAGGAATCGCCGCCGGAGATAATCCACTGCAGATTGCCCGGGAGATCCATCAGCGGGTGGGAGAGGGTCAACTATGGTACTGGAATCGTCTGGCACGGAGCGAATCCGCTATTGCCTTGGATGCAGCTTTTGTCAGTGAGGCACGTGAAAACGGAGTGGAACACGAGCAGTGGTCTACCGCCTCTAACCCCTGCCCAATTTGTGCTCCGCTGGATGGCCTCATCTGGAGAACGGGGGAAGGTCCGCGGGTGGTTTATGATACCCATCCGCATTGTCTCTGTACGAAATACGCCTATTTTGGTGAACCCGATAAAGTTCAACCAGCTGCGGCTCAAAGTTTACCCTATCTATAAATTTAAAACAAGGAGGTTATTATGTTTTCAAGATTTAATCCTTTTTTCATGGCTATAATCATGCTCTTTTTCGTCATCGCTTTCATCCCGGTGCTACTTTACGCCCAGGCCACACCCGGAGATTTTGAGTGGGGCAATTTGGGGGTGGATGCGGTGGTGGTTGGCATTATCATCTCGATGGTGCAATTTTTTAAAAAATATTTACCGCAAAAAACCTTGGCCTGGGTACCGCTGGTAATCTCTATGATTTTTTCCGGTGGTTACGGAGTATTCACTAATTTATCCGGGGGGGTTGAATTTGTTATTAAGATGGCTTTTTCTTATGCCGCGGCAGCTGCCTGGTTCTATGAAATCGGTAAAACCGTCGGATTAGAAAAAATTTTAAAGGGCAAAACGATGGTGGATGCAGTAAAGAAAGAATAGTTGGCAGTTAGCAGTTGGCAAAACATAAGGTAAAATCATGATTTGTGAAAAATGCGGATTGGAATACAGTACGGCGGGCAGTAACCGGCACATTGGATGTCCGGAGGAGCGGGATGCTCTTCGCGGCAGGGATGCCGCTGTTGGGGATAAGGATGTCCCCCCTACTGCTGCCGGACTGAAAATTGGAGAGAAGGAAACGGTGGGGAAGACCGAGATCCGAGAACGGCGGAAATATTTTAAACGCGGTGGCGCGGAGGGTAAAAAGTGAAATTCAATTTTTTAAGAGAAACCCGCCGGAATCTTTATTTTGCACCGGAAATTGAAACCGAAGAAGACGGAGAAATCACCGATCTGGAGCATGCGGGGATCCAGCTCACCGAGGATGGGGAAATAAAGATTACCAAAGGGACTTATGCCAGCCGGGAAGATGCCCAGAAATGGCTTTCTGACCAATATCAAAAACTGATCAATGGCAATGGTAAAGATCATCCGGATAGATCGACCAAGATCCTTCAATATGACGGGAATGTCATTAAGCAGATGGGTGAACCCGGTGATGCGGAATGGGAAATAATTAAGCGCTTAATGGTGAAGGCGGAAAAATTTAAAAAAGAGGACATTGCCAGCTATGAGGTGAAGCTGGCCAATAATCAGGTTGACCGGGATCATGAGCGGTTTCATGAAGATGTTCTGGAATCGTTTCAAAAAACGCTGGTTGGGAAAGCTTTTCTGATCGGCCATACCTGGGGACCTCCCGGGCGCGGGCGTTTCTTTGCCGCCTCGGTGGAAAATATCGATGGCATCCTGTGGCTCCTCGGAAAATTTTTTATGCTCAAGAACTATAATCAGGAGCTGATCGACCATGTTGATGCCGGGATATGGAACTGGGTATCGATTGGTTTCCGGGTACCAAAAAGAGTTCCGATCTATGAGACCGCAGATAATGAGAAAATTAAATACTGGGAAATGCAAAACACCGATAAAGATGAAGCCGAGGCTTTCGAAGGGAGCCTGGTATGGCTGGGCGCTCAGTATGGCGCCGAGATACGCAAGGGCTTACATCCGTTTCTGAAAAATCAGGAAGATGTGGTGGGTTATATTCAGACCGCGGATGGTGTGCGCCCGGTATTCGGAAAAGAAATCGGTATAAAGCGTGAATGGACCGCCGCTTTCATCAATATGTTTGAAGATAACTGTTTTGCCGTTGTTGAATCAACCGGAAAAAAAGATGATGATGGCCGGACTCTCCCAAAGACCGCCAGACACTTGCCGCATCATGCCAAAGGGGATGGTGCGGCGGGTACTGGTGGCAAGATAGACCTGCCTCATCTACGAAATGCATTGGCCAGGATGAACCAGATTACCTCGGTGACGGATAAAATAACCACCGAGGAGCTGCGCGGCCGGGCTAAAAAACATTTAATTGCCCATGCCAAGAAAGAAGGCATTGGGGATTATGATATTTTAGAGATTACAGATAATGACGAGGAAGTTAAACTAATTCTGGAGGATTTATCCGTGGAAAGAATTTTAAAAGTATTCGGTCTGGAGCTCAAAATTGATACCGAGGAAGATATCCAGAAAACCGTCGATACCCTGGAGGCGAAGCGTACTGAATTCGGCAGTGATGCTGAATTTTTAAAAGCCCTCCGGCTGGAATTCGGCGATAAAGTGAGCCTGGATGATTTAAAAACCTTGAAATCAATTGCCGGTGATGCCAAAAAATACCGGGAATTTCTAGTGGATGAGATCATCAAATATGGAACTTTGCTGGGAATGATTGAAAAGAGCGCCGTGGACAGCGAGAAAAAATTCTATACCGATTTAGCTATCGAGCGGTTGGAAAAAGAACGCTCAAAACTGATGAAGAAATATGATGAAATCCATCCTGGTTCCGGTATTCTTTCTGATAATCAGGAAGGCAAAGATCACAAAGATGGTGTTGAAGTTAAAGGCACCCAGGAATCATTCAGAGTTCCTGTTTAAGAGTTGAGAAATATTGAGAATTAAAATTAAGATTAAAGTCAAATATAAACTGAAGGAGTTCTAAAATGACACTTCGAGTAAAACAAGCCGGAGATCTCGGGCATAAACTATTGATTACCTGCACTCCATATTCAACTTTGGTAACTGCAATCAATGCGCTGGCTCGTCCCGCATTGATTATAGGTAGATTCGTAACCATTGCGGATGGTTATGTGGTTGCTTTGCCCGGCGATAATGCCGTACCCAATGGCCGGATTGAGGCGATTGAGGGCAATTCTGTAACCGGATATGTTCTGACGGTGCATCTGTTTTGCCTGGCCAGCCAGAATACTACCCTGGGATTTTATTTCACACCAAAAGTAATTATCAACGTCCCTTATACCACCGCCCTGGCATTTGGTGATACGGTTCAGATGGATGGGACCGATGGAGTGGACGTGGAGGACGCGGGTGCGACGGTAGGACACGGATTTGTTCTGGCCAAGGATACCCCGAGCGCGGGATATGCGGATGTCGCGTTCTAAGAGAATCAGAGAAATTTAAAATTAAAATTAATTCATAAAACTGTGAAAATTGTGAAAGGGATTTCGCGATGAAAATAAAACTTTTGAAACTTGATGATGGGATTTATTCCGAGGCAATGTCGAAGGGAATAACCATCAATCAATTTCTGGAAGATCTGTATGCCAAGGAATCCGGTGAAGAAAGTCTCTATTTAGGGCTTTCACCCGTTGAGGTTTACCGCCTCAAAAAATTATTAAAAGCGGCCGGTAAAGAAGTTCCGCTGGATGCTTTCGAAAAACAGTTGGCCGCTCTGGATATACGGGCATTCGGTCCTCAGACTGATCCGTTATCCAAATTTTTTGCCACTGCCGCCGGGACCAGTCTTTTCCCGGTCTATGTATCCAATTCGGTATTCGCCGGATTGATGCTAGCTGGGCTGGTTCCGGAATTTGCGGCTCAGACCGAGGTTGTCCCTCCGGGAACCACGGTCTTCCAAAAGCCGCAGATGGATGATGCGGAGGCCGATCGTCAGACCCGTCTAACCAGCGAGGGTCAGGAATTTCCAGAGACCAAAATCACCCTGTCCGATCATTCCATCCCGGTCCGTAAATTCGGACGCTATTTGGCCGCTTCCTACGAAGCTCTGTCAGCTCAGAAATTGAACGTGGTGGGATTGATGCTGCAGAGAATCGGAGTGCAGATCGCCATTGACGATACCGATGACATGATCAATGTTCTGATCAATGGAGACGGGAATTCAAACACTCCAGCGACCACGGTGCAGACAGTCACTACCAATGTCATTGCCGTTCAAGATGTCATCGCCTGGGCAATCGGGCTTCCCAGTCCGTACAAATTGGATAAATTTGTCGGACGCAAGGCATTGCTGGCCGAATATTATGGGACCCTGGCCGGAATGAATAATCCGAGCGATCAGTTCGGATTTATCGGCATATCTCTCCCGAAAAGTTTTGAATGGAACCGGGCAGTATATGGCAGCGGGATAGTGGATTTGTTTGTGGGCGTTGACAGCCGTTATGCCTTCCTGCATGTTACCACCGGTGCCATCATGACCGAGAGTGAGCGGCTGATCCGTAAGCAGCTGCAGGGAACCGCGGTATCCTATCGCTCAGGGAAAGTTGTGCTGGATCCCAATGCGGTGGGATTGTTTGACGAAACCCATACCTAATAATTAATCCGGGACTCGACATCCCAGGATTAATTTTAAGTTAGGTATCTTCACCCGGGGGAAAGCCCATAATGCAAGTACCCCGGTTAAAATTTTTCAAATTAAATATGGAGATCTGTCATGCCAAAATTAATCGTAAAAACTTTAAAGAAGGTACATCTAGTGGATCCATCAACCCTGCAGGCCATTACCATGGATCAGTTTGGGAAAGAAATAAAGGTCGAAGATAATCCATTCTGGCGGGGTAAGGATCGTGAGGAACTGGTGAAAATCATCAATGAAGTTCCTGATGTCCCGGTCGAAAAGGATCTCAAGGCCATGAACAAGAATGAACTGCTGGCCTTTGCCAAGGAGAAGGGAATCGATGTCGGGAACATGAAGAAGAAAGAAGAGATTCTTCTCACGATCGAGCTGGAATTGGAAAAGAGGGGAAAAGCCGCGGAACCAACGGACGGTAAGTAATGGCCTTAACCATCACAGCCGCTGATGTCCGGGGAAGACTGCAATTATCCTCGGACGAATTATCCGATACCATACTGGCCACGGCCGGTTTTATTCCAGCCGGTCAGGCATTTATTAACAAGAAGTTGACCAATGAAGGCCTTAGTTATGATTCTCTGACAGCCGGGGATCAGGCGCTGGCTTACGCCGCTGGTGTGGCGCTGATTGCTGGCCGGGTGCTTATTCAGGCGGCCAGAGGGAGGGTGAGTGTGGGGAAGCTATCGATTGATGATCCCTCACCGTCCGGGATGGCCCAATATGCTCTGGAACTGCAGAAAGAAGCCAGCGAACTGCTGGCCATGCTGGGATGTGTGTCCGATGGCGGATTTTACGTCCAGGGAAGCGGTCATGACACTTATAAACAAACTTTTGTGGAAAGCGAATAATGCTCACTCATCTGCAACGGGTCCGTCAGTCATTGAAATACCGCGGCCAGAGCGCCACCAAGTCCACGCTGGCCGGTACCGCCTGTCCCTGCATCAATAGTGAAACCCTAACACCTTCCAGGGAATGGCACCGGGATAATCCGACGGCGGCGGATTGCAGCGGAACCGGACTCATCAGTTCTACCCGGACAAATCTGACTATTTATACCTTCATTCAGGAGATGGATGAAGAGGAGCTGGAAAAGCTTCCGCCGGGATTGCGGAACGTTGCGGCTTTGAAATATTTTGGGGCAGTGGATGCGAGCCTGAATTTTGTGAGCGTGGCCAGCATGGATGAAAAGCGGGATTATGTTGTTTTCGATTCTCTGAAATATATTGTGCGCAATGTGGATCAGCAGAAATTTGGAGATTCGATCTGGTATGAAGAGGCGATCCTGGAACGGAGGACAGACTGATGAAGGGAGTGGTGCGCTTTGACGCCAGCCGGTGGTTTTCAAAAAGTGAACGGGTGAGAAAAACCGCTTTTACCGCAGCCAGCCGGAGCATCAGCGAGATTGCAAAGGATATTTATCAGAAGTCCCAGAAAAATCTGAAAGGTCCGCACTATAAACCGGGAGGGGAAATCAGTTTTGCCGGGAATTATCCAGTCCCTCGGGTAACTGGTACACTGGCCAGAAGCCTGAAAATCAAAAAGTTTAATCCGGTACTATGGGCGGTATTTGCGGACAGCCAGGTTGCCAATTATGCCAAATTTATCCACGAAGGCACCAAGGGGATGCGACCGCGCCGTTTCATTGGGGATGTGGTGGAAGGTGGTAAATCCATCTACCTGGGGAAATTAAAAAAGGATGTCATGGCAGCTATCCGGGCGGAGGGCCGTAAATGATCCGCAATGACCATTTTTTTGAAGATATTCGCAAAATCTTATTGGCCTTTTTCAATGCTCAGAGTGCTCCGGCCACATCATGGACGTTTATCCTGGACTATCCGGATAAACATTTCTTTCATAAATGGGCGAAACCGTTCATCTGGCTGGAAAATATTTCACCGATCGGGAGGATGGAAAGTCAGTACAATTTTCATTCCACCTCGGTGGTCGGCGGAAGCACTTATAAAAACTATGTTTATCTGATGGAAATGGAATTGCGGATAGGAGCCTGGCTGGCTGAAAAACATGGCGGCATGGAAGAGATTAATATTATCCGCAGCTGGCTGCTGAATCTATTTAATCCACCGCTGCCCAAACTTCCCTCGACCACATTCAATGTGACCCTGGGGGCTACTGCCTATACCAATACAACCCTTTACGCTCAGGGGATCCGGCAAATCAGCGTTTTGGGAGATAATAATGTCCCGACAGAAGACATTAAAGAATTTCGCAGAGAATTAAACCTTTATTTACTGGCAGTAATGGGTGATTCTGTTCTGGTCACCTAAGAAAAGACGTTGAGAGTTGAGACATATCATTTTTAACGCACAAGGAGCAGTGCAATGACATTAATCAGTCAACTTACCGAATCGGAAATTGTACTGGGGAAATTCATACTGAATCAATATGGCTTAAACGCGGCAGCAGTGGCAGCCCCAGTAGTGCTGAGCGACTTGCGCGGGATCCAGGATATTACCCTGGAGCCCAATGAGTCCATTGAGGAAATTTTCCATCAGGGAGCAGGCAACGAGAGCCTGGAATATATCACCGAGATCAAATGGGAAGGCTCGATGATCATCACTGGCGGGAAAGTTTCTCAAATTGCCACCCTTTTAGGTCTTACCCTGGGGGTATCCGGGCAGTATGGCATTCCTCACCGGATGGATCCGTACCCCAAGGGATTTGTCTCCCGGGCAATCTATCAGAATGATGGTGCCACCCTGATCGGCTACGAACTGCTGATCGATATCATTCTGAAAAACATTCCGCTGCTTTCCGGCGGACTTGATCTTCACAATCTGTCCATCCCGGTCAAAAGCGCCTGGAGCCCCTACTTCCTCATCGGAGCTTCGCCGGTATATGATAAATTCGCCGGAAATGGGACCCTGGACACGTTTGTTCTTTCAGACAATCCAGTGAAGATTGAAAATCAGGCCAACTCTGAGGAGCTGGTCAATGATTATGCTTTCTTTGTGAAGATCAAAGCAAGCGGTGCCACGGTTGGGACCAGGCAGACTTCCGGGTTTACCATTACTCCCGCCACTCCCAATATTGTTTTTGCCACTCCTCCGCCTGCTTCAAGCCAGGTGGAAATCCTGTATTGCGCAGCCGTCTAAGATAGACTGCTGTTACTGGTTGAAGGTTAAAAGAGGCGGAGATGTCAAAAGACTGTCTGAACAGCTATATCACATCCGATGTTTACGAGGCGGCATTTTTCCTTTTACGGACGAAGGGAGAATGCCGCCCTCTTATTTTACATGATTTTGGTAAGAATGAGGCATTATTCAGCTACAAAAATATTGATATGAGCCTGCCAATGGAATACCGGAAATCGGATGTCTGTAAATTTAAACCGATCCTGATTGCCCTGAAAAGAGAAATGTTCAGGATCCTGGATAAAAAAGATAAACCAACTCAGACGGATATCAACGAAAAAGGAGAGAATAGAGATGAAAAGAGACAAGGCGCTTGAGATCCTGCGGGCGGCCAATGAGAAGCGGGCGGTGCAGATTGATTTCCCGCTGGTGATTGACGGGATTGAGATCCCGGTGACCATGAAAAACATCGACGTGATCGATGTAAGCATGATGCAGCAGATGACCATTGAAAAGGCATTGAATGAAGCCAGACAGGAAGGGCTTCATTTGTTGCCGGTGAATGAGATGCGCTGGGAGGCTCATTTAAAACGGGCGACTGAAAATCTGGAAGGACCTGTTAAAAAAGAAGTGTTAAGGCGCCTGGAAAAGGAAAAGCCCCAGACCCTGGCCGATCAGATAGCGATCGAGGCTTCCTGGTACTATACCGGCAGGAAATATATCCCCAAAATTCTATACGTAGGGGATAGCCAGCTCTTCGATGAGTCCAATATTGATGATTATTACCAGCTGGTCAGAGATATGGACGTCTTGACCCTTCTGATAAACAAATTCAGTGAACTGATGACCCGGCAGAGAGAGATTGAGCAATCGGTAAAAAACTTGAAAGCGACGGCCTCGCTGAATTAAGGCTGCAGGATGCGGTGGCGCGTCGCTACGGGAAGTATCTTTTCGATAGGGACCTTATTGATGACCTGCGGCATCCGATCCGCCGGGAAGTGCTGATCAAAACTCTGGAGCTGAAAACAGAAAATGAGATCAGATTTGAAGGATCACTTAAAGTATTCGGCAAATTCAGCGAAGCCCTGCGCAATTGGCTGGATATTGGACTATTAACTGTGATCCGATCCATACCGGCATTTGATAAGGTTCACGCCCGGGAAAAGAATAAGATTCAGTCCATCTTTGGGACGGACTGGAATAAATACAAAGGCAAGGGCAAAAAGGGGAGAGAATTGATCGTCGGCAAAAACAAATTCAGGGTGGTCAGGGAAATTGATGACTCGGACCGTCAGATAAAGGGTAACTGGAAAGATTTCAATTGATATGCTGAATCGCAGAAAATTATTGATTTATTTAGCAGCTCCTTACAGCGCAGCCAATAAAGAATCGATTGAAGCCAATATCCGGTTTGCCGAGCAGGAAATGATTGAGCTCTTGAAAAAAGGCTATTCAGTGATCTGTCCGCATAAGAACACGGCTCACCTGGACACGGTAATGCCCTGGGCAGCTTTTATGGAAATGAGTTTTACTTTGCTCCAGAAATGCGACGCGGTGCTGTTCCGGGGCGGATGGTCACTCAGCCGTGGCTGCTGGGAGGAATATCAGTATTGCCTGCAAAACCAGATCCCGGCCTTCACAGAAACAGAGGCTCTGGAAGAATATGTGCTGAACTCCGAAAAACTCAGGAGGAGGGAATGATTCAATGGTACTATTTTTTGATGGCGGTTATTGCAGTAGTGGGGGCGGTTACGGGATTCTGGAAATGGTATTATGGTCAAAAATTAATCACCCGTGAAGAGGCTATTAAGTTGATTGATGAAAAAAGTTTTCCCCGGACAGACGGGGAGATCCTTGAATCTCAAATTGAGCATGTGAATAAAAAGATCGATGTGGTGCTCGGCTCTCAAAAAACAGCCGAACAGAATATCTCAAAGATTGAAAAAATGATGTCCAATGAATTTTATGAGCTTAAAATAGAATTTACTAAACTGATCACTGAACATAACGCCTTTAAAAACCTGCATAAACGAAAGTGAATTATATCATCTGGTCACTTGTTTTTAATTTTGCTTTTGCCTGGGAAGCCTGGCATGACTGGTATTGGAGCACCCGGGTTCATCAGAAATGCCAATATAATTTTGTGGCTGCCCGCTGGGCAAAGATCATCAAAGGTCTGGGATGGACCTGGGGCATGCTGCTGATCAGCTATCTGGCCGGGAATTATTGGTTGATTTTAATTTACTGGGGAGAGAAATTTATTTTCTTTCATCCATATTATCGCCTGTTCAGTCACGGCTGGAAATGGGTGTTCAGCATGGAAGGGCTGATATGGATGATCAAACATAGTGAGGCATGGTATTGGTATGAGATCATTTTTTATCATCGTCGCGGTTAGTTTATTATTTGGATCCTGCGTCAACTGGAAAGCCAAATGGTATCAGAGTCAGGCGGAATTAAAGGATTGCCAGAAGGCACCGGCGGATACAGTGATCATTATTGAGCCAGGCAGTATTACTTATGATCCGGGCAGTGAAATTGTGGTCGGCGAAGATACGTTGACGGTGCAAGATGGACCATGGATCCCTGGGCAACCCTCACTGAATTTTGCTAAAACATTTATTTATAAAACCGAAAAGGATAGCGTAAAACTCTGGCTCCTGGTTACAAATAATATTTTAGAAAATGAATTGAGGCAGAGTATTAAGATCCAGCGGGTGGATTATCCCCGGGAGATCCGAACGATCACCAAGACGGTGACAGTAGAAAAACAGATACCCAACCGAGTGAATCCGAATATAAAAATGATCGTCATCGGGATAATTATCCTGGTAGGTGGATTATTAGCTCTAAAAATTATAAATCTTATAACTAAATAAAATACAATGATTTACACATTTTTAAAAATGTGCATAAAACGGCTCAGGATTGAAGATCACGGAATGGGTAAGGGTAGAGTATGGCCAAACAAAGAGTTTCTAACAGTTTTTTAAAATAAAGAGATCAAAATAGGGATGAGGAGAAATAAGTAGTGTTTAGTGGATTCGGCGCCGGTGGTTTAGGCGGAAATGATATTGGTGCCTTTATCGGATTAGAAGGTATTAATCAATTTCAAAACGATATTGGTAAGGCCGATACCTCTGTTAAAAAACTGGAAGGCACTTTTAAAGTCTCCGGCGCAGTCATCGCTGCGGCCGCCGCAGGAATTGGAATTGCAGCTGCCGGAATGGCAACTAAAATAATCAGTGGTTCTATTAATGCAGCTAAGGAATTTGAATTTCTTCGAGTACGTCTTCAAAACATGTTTGGAGATGTTGAGAAAGGTAACCAGGCGTTTGAAGAATTCAATAAAATTGCGGCCACCACGCCCTTTGAACTTCTGAATGTGGTCGAAGCTGGTGCCAATTTAAAAGCCATGATGGGAGATACTTTTTCACAAGAGAATCTCAAAATGGCTGCAGATTTGGCCGCCTTTATGGGTACCGATATTGTCGATGCCGCCCAGGCAATGGGACGAGCTTTTGCTGGTGGGGCGGGAGCTGCAGATATCCTTCGAGAAAAAGGTATCCTGAATTTGATAAAGACGAAACAGCAGATTGATGATTTTAAAAATGTTACCCTGGAAGAATTCAGGACGGCCATGTTCAAAACCTTCACTGATCCAACTTCCGGGATTGTCGGAGCTACTGATAAATTATCTCAAACAATCGTTGGCCTTGAATCAAATGCTAGTGATGCTTTCACTCAGTTAAAAGCCGTGATTGGCGAAAAATTTCTACCTGTTTATAAAGAATCTCTAGAAACAGCAATTAATATAACTCAATCTTTTATTGATCTATTTACCGATTGGGGGACAAAAGTAGAAAATGCCGCTCAGAATGCTGCGATGTCATTTAAAAAGATGACTACAGTGGCTGACTTTTCGCGGACCGTCGCTTATATGGACGAGCTCTTAAAACTACTCCTGAAATCAGGCGACATCAAACAAATCCAATGGCTGGCTCAGAGTTTTAGCTTTTTAACCACGGAACAGAAATTTGCATTACAAGGTGCCAAAGATTTCTGGGAAGGAGCCAAAATTCTAGGAGAAATTATCCTAGATTTGAAAGACAAAATTGATAAAACTGATCCTGCGTTTAAAAATTTTAATATGAATTTAGATGCTATTGATTTAGATACAGGGAAAGTGATATCAGGCCTTGAATTCGTAAATAAATCAGTTGAAAACAGTAAAAACCAGTTCAAATCTTTCACTATTATTTTAAAGGATCTTAATTATAATTTTGAGGAGTTTGTAAAAAATACTGAAATTGTTATCCCCTTTAACGTTGAACTCCCAGATCCACAACCTTTCTGGGATATGATGCAGCCTATTGAGGAATTGGGCGTCTCGGCCGATAGAACCTGGGAAATAATTGCCGCCGGTGCCAGTCGTACCGCTTCCTTTGTTACAGAATCTTTCTTTGATAAAAAAGTTCAGTTTAAACAACTCTGGCAATCCATTGCTAAAGATTTTATTCAGATGTTTTTGGAAGAAATACTGCAGCAAACGATCAAATACGTTGCCAAATTAATTGCTCTCTTAATCTTTTTTGATAAATATGAAAATGATATGAGAGCCATGAAAAGCGGCCGGGATTATGCAAAATTCTTTTCCACCGGAGTGATTGATGGATTACAGAAAAATCTGGACCCGAGTATTATGGATCGTCTCACTGCTGGAGCATTGGATCTTAGTGGCAGCATCAGAGAGGGATTAAATGGCGAACAGATTTTAAAAGTAGAAGTCGAGACGGTCCCGATCGAAGATGCCCGTGCCAGGGCATACTTTATCCGTCAGAACCGGAATGTGATCATGCCGGACCAGGATTATATCAACACTTTCCTCCGGACGAAAAAGGGAGAATTCGATAAATGATCGCCTGGGAATATATCATGATTCACCATAGCCTGACCAAGGATGGAGAAACGGTTAGCTGGAAAGCCATTGAGGATTTTCACCGTAATCAATATGGCTGGTCAGATATTGGATATCATTTTGGGGTGGAACTAATTGGTGACCGCCACCAGGTGCTGATTGGAAGAACCTTACTTAAACCCGGAGCTCACTGTAAAGAATCCCGTATGAACGAAAAGGCGATCGGGATCTGTTGCGTAGGGAATTTTGACCTGACCATTCCATCGGATAAGATGATGGAGATCCTGATCCATAAACTGATTCATCCACTGATGGATCTTTTTGCCATCGATAAAGATCATATTGTTTTTCACCGGGAATATGCTACTTATAAGAGCTGCCCGGGATTATTGTTTGATAAAAAATTACTTTTAAACCGGATATGAAAGGGCGATAGCCCACATGCCGCATTTGACTGAATTATCCGCCGAATGGCAGAATAAACTGAACCGGGACGTAGTCGGTCACATCCCGGTTGAGGTTATTTTGGATCCGGATGATTTGAATATTAATATCAGTTCATATATAGACGGATCCGGGAATATCCGTATTTCTAAAAGAAAATCTATTTTGCCCTATGGTTCACTCGGACAATACACCGCGGGTGAAATCACTCTCCCACTGATCAGTGAGGGTGATATCTTTAATCACAATAATCCGGATAAAACTTTCTATCACACCACCAGCCGGTTATATGCGGTGAAGCTGGCAGCCAATAATTATATTGATATCCCCAAAGGAGATGGATCTAAATTCCGGGTCGGGCAGAAGGTGTATATCAACGAGAACACTTTCGGGCATACTGTCGCCAGCATCGATGAAACCACCTACACCAATTATGACCGGATAATATTCGGAACACCGGCAATCGTTATCGCTTATCCCGCAGGCGCCTGGGTAGAACTGGCCTATCTTCCCGGCAGGAAATTGACCCTGAAAAATTATATGGCCGGAGTGAGCACCAAGATCAGCCAGTTTGTAGGATTTCTGCGTTCCTATCCCAAATTATCCAAAGACAAAACAGAAATGGTGATCCTGGATAATTTCCGGCTGCTGTTGGAAGTGAATATCAAAGCCAACGATTACCGAATTCTGACCGATTCGATCGGCAATTATAATGACACTACCGAATATACCCGGGCGAATGAAGAGGATCCCAGCGATGGGACTTTAAATCTGGCGCCCGCCACTTTCAATACATCGAAATGTAAAATAGGTAATTGGAAAATCAAATTCATCTCCTCGGTTGATTTCATCTGCACAGATCCGGACGGGATTGAATATACCGGGAAAAGCACTCAGCATTTTTATGCCGGGACCGTATTGGATTATCAGATTTCCATGCCGATCGGATGCTGGAGTGGCAGCTGGGATCTGGATGATGAGATTGACTTTCAGACCGTCCTTTCCCTCGGGATGCCAACCAACACCTATAAAAGTATTCCGCAGATGATTTTCAGGCTTCTGGTGGAAGAATTCGGGGCAGATCTGAGTTCCTCAGAGATCGATTATGCTTCCTTTACCAGCCTGATATCGGATTATGATGAGATGAGGGGAGCGATCAGCTTCACCCAGCCCACAACAGTTCTTAAGTGTCTTGAAATTTTGCAGCAGCATATTAACGCCACGGTGTTTTTGAATAATGATGGACTTTTTTCTATAGCCGTTTACCGTCCCAAACTTCATCCAGACGAAATCAATGTATTAAGCCCGGCGGCTGATATCCGGGAAGTGGATCAGGAAGACCTGGGACGGATCGATCGGATCTGGGCATATTATAATTTTAATCATGAGACTGGCCAATATGGCGGCCTTATCATGGTCCCGGAGGGGGCTGACGAAGCAGGAAACAAGTTGGAAATCAATTTCCCGGCATATCATGCCACAGATTATGGTCAGGCCAAGGCATCGGCTGAACGGATCTATCTAATGTGGAGAAGGGGAGTAAAACCCTATGAAATCAAGGAAAAATTCAATCATGGGATTGCTTTTGATTTGAATGAGATCTATCAGATCAGCAGCCTGCACCCAGAATTCGGGGATAAGATTGTTGAGATCTATGAGTTACAAAAGGATATTTTGAAAAAAGAAATCACCTTAAAAGCATATGACATTGATTTCGTTTTTGGTAATTATGGATTTACCGATGTGCATTATTGCGATCACGGTTACGTCTGCTGGTAGGTGCTTTCGCCTCTTTATTAATTGAAGGGAATACAATATGGTATATAATCCACAATATAACAAACAGACCTGGAGCAGTGAGGAACTGATCACCAGCACCAAACTGAATCAGATGGTGGATAACACCGATCATAATTATAAATATAAGCCAGAGCTGGGACCGGATGCCCCAACCAGTAATCCGATAAAAATAGCCAGGGGAACAAAGAGAATTACCCTTCTGGCAAGTGATACCGGGCGAGTAGACACAGTGACTTTCTCAACAGAGGCCGCGGATGGAAATCCATCTTTTATCAATGCTCCTAAAATAATATGTAATATGGCAGATTGTCAGAGTGAATTACAGGCTGTTCTTATCCATACGGTTATGGCGGTGGATAAAACCAACACCACTTTTAGAATTATGGTAAATAGGAGCACCACCTCCGGGGCAGATTACTGGTTTGATATTGACTGGATAGCTATAGGAAATTAGAGTTTTAAATTATACAGAAGGAATCAGGGATGAAGCTTTCGCTTTTTATTACAACTTTCGTCTTTTTATTAATCAGTTCATTATTCGCTCAGACCAGCCGGTTTGAGAAAACATTCCGAACATCGGCGGATGTGCTGCTCACCGGTGCCACAATCTATATTGTTAATCAAACCACCGGTGACAGTCTGCAGCTGACTGAACATGCTACCCGGAGCGGTACCTATTACCGGAACAGTGTGGCCTATGGTCACTATAAAATCTACGTGAATGGAGCTCTGCAGATCCAGAATTATTATTTTGCAGCAGTCCGAGAGCGCAACGTCCTGGAGCAGATAGATCCCGATGGCAACAACATGATTGATACCCAGGGCTTAGAAGATAGCCTGGTGACTAAAGCAAAGCTGAGCACGGCAGTGCATCAGTGGGTTGAGACGTCCGGAGGTGGAACTATTTATAACAATCCGGATGATATCACTATTATTGCCAATCCAGATTCAACTCTGTCAGTAAAACCGAGTGCAGCTACCAATGAAGTAATGATCACCAACGGATCTGGTGATATTGATTGGGTAAAACTAGATTCTACCCATTTGGGACCGGGTTCGGTACGTAATAATGAACTTGCTGCCAATGCCGTTACCACTGGGAAAATTCAGAATGGAGTAATACAGGCAGAAGACCTCGCAGATAATGCCGTTACCAGTGCCAAAATTTATGATGGGACAATTACCAGTAAAGACATCGCGGCCGATAGTGTTAAAAACTCAGATCTTCAGTATCCCGGTTTCGACATCTTCGCGTTGGGAGGTATCGAGATTCGAGATAATGGACAATGGTTCAGAAATGGAGATGACTGGGCAACTGAACTCGGGCACCAATTAGATTTCCAGGTATATGTTGATAGCAGCACTATTTCTTTTGGTGCCGGAATGGAATTGAAAGTAAACCAGATCGACAGTTCAGAGATCACCAACCATTCCATCAGTATGGATGACCTGAGTTCGGCTTTGATCAGCAATCTGACCTACACGATCGAGGATTATCTTTATCTTCCTTATCCCAACGGATACGATGACTATCTTGAAAATGCCGCCCTGGACAGTTTTACAGTAACAGATACAATACAGATGAGTGGCGGAAGTAGATATGCCACCTACAGGCGGATCACGTCCACAAATGATGAATCTGGTAATCTACAGATAT
This sequence comes from Caldithrix sp. RBG_13_44_9, assembly GCA_001771055.1. GTDB lineage: Bacteria > Calditrichota > Calditrichia > RBG-13-44-9 > RBG-13-44-9 > RQOF01. The sequence goes on along the minus strand of MESS01000132.1, from coordinate 13,605 downwards.
ACCATATATATATCATGTGGGCTCCAAAAAGTTATTTCAGCAGCTGGATGTGGGGATCAGATCCGTCCAACTGCGTCACTCTTGAATATCGGACAAATAATGTGGCCGCCGAATACTTTGATATTACCATGGATTTTTTTACAATTTTGGGCAGCAATATCTATACAAAAAATAATAGCGAATCTGAAACTCCAAATACATGGACAACGATGAGCGCTACCTCCGCCAATTTATCAACGATTTCTACTTTCCCAATCATGATAGATATTGAGGTCAAGGTGAGTATCGGAGAAGGGGATGCCCAAACATCGGTTGATCTGGGATATTTGCTAGTTAAATATAAAGGTAAATAATGGCTCAGCAAAACTGTGTAAAGATTGAAATTATTGATTCAGACAGCGGATCTATTCTTAATACCTTGAATTTCAGCCAGGCGGAATGTCCGCAGATTCAGGATCAGGATAATGTAGAGACGGTGATCCAACGAAGTCAGACAGGAAAACCTACCCTCTTTATTAATAGCGATGAATGGCAAATCCTACAACTCAATATCCGGATGAAATTTTTAGAAACACTAACCAAGTTGACCCATATCTATAATGCAGCGAAATCGGGACATTATTTCCGGGTCTATCCTCATCTTCTGCTGGATGATAGTCTTTATTTCAGCTGTTTTATGTCACCGGCACAGTGGCCACGGGAAACTACGGCATTCGGTCGTCAGAAAGCCGGAGAGATTGTCCGGTTAGAATTTTTAGAGAAAGACCATGATTATCCTATCATGGATGATGATGTAATTATAACATGATGGAGGATATATGTTTTTAGGGATACGATATGATCTCTGGCATGGGATCCTGGCAGCACTGCTTTTTCTGGCTGTATTTTTCACTGGATTTTTCACCATTCTTCCGGGATTGACTTTGGTTATTGGTCCTGGATTTTCGATTTTGTTAATCAGTTTGGCTGGTGTCTTTGTGGCTCTTTTGCTGCAGAGTCTGAATGAAGCCGTGCAGGCCATCAATCCGAAGGTCGAAAAACAACATGGAAGCTGGCAGAATTTTCAGAAAAACAGTAAGAAAGACTGGAAATACTTTGTTCTGGGGTTAATTGCCGGGCAGATCATTTCCGGCATTTTTATGGTTATCTATTTATATTCACATTTTTAAACGAGGAGATTGAAATGAAATTGATGTTTATTTTTCTTTTGGTTCTATTGATAAGCCTGTCCTTTGGACAACATGTCTATGTGGCTGATATCACTCCGGTACAGCTCTTCCGGACTACTGCCTATGAGGATTCAGTAATTGCCCATCCGGATAGTGATTTCTATGCTCTGTATTTGGTAGATGTTCATAGTGAAATCGAATCCAAAAATATTGAAAAGTCACGGACCGGTGGGGAAGTGGATGTTTTTGCCAGGCATATCGGTCCAGCTGACAGTGTTCTGGATGTCTATATCGACATCTGGAGAGAGCTGGGCTATCCAAATAAAGACGGCTGGGAGCGTCGCCATTTGTTCCTTTTCAACACGGCGGATGATACTGCCTATGCTACCCTGAAGGACTCCACCTGGTTTGGTAATCGGATGACTAATTATTATAAAATTATTGTTGTCAAAACCGACAAAGGCGAAATGTATGATATGATCGCCATAAAGGAATTCAAGCGATCCAAATAGCTGCTTTTAAGAGTTGTGAATTTATTGGAAATCAGGGATGATGAAAAAGCTTACGCTTCTTTGTTTAATCATTTTCTGTCCTCTCCTCGTTTTTCCCCAGAGTTATAATGAAGGATATGTTAATTATCTGGATTACCAGGCATATATTGATGGTCTTTTTGTGATCGATACTACCGAAAACTATCCCCCCGATATTTTTGATACTGATCCAGTAATAACCTGGGCACCACCCGAGACTTTATATATAAGTTGGACTCCAGGCGAGATTGATTCTCTCGATGTTCAAACATTGAGATTTGTTATAACTACTCCTATCAATGGCATTGGTGATGGACAAGCAGCAACCCCATCTCCTAAAACAATAAATATACCTTGGGGAACAGCTTCTGCAGATTCAGATACTTTTATGATCTACACTGCTCTAAACTTTACTGAGCAAGACTTTGTTGACACAGCTTTTACTGCCTCTGTTGTTACTACTCTAATCGACTCGAATTCCAATTCTGCATCAATGAGCGCAGAAACAGAAAAGGTATTTTTTAACACTCCAGATAAAGTACCAACTATTTCTCTAACGGCCATTGATACTTCAAGTGTAGATATAATATTTAATCCAACTGACTGGAGTCTGCCATCAAGTTGGAATTGGCTATCTACGGTCTATGCCGATACCGGATTTACCTTTAAGTGGCAGATAAATACCTATCTTGCTGGAAGTATATGTTATTGGGCTTACCCAAGTGATTCAACTGATTATATATATGGCCTTAAAGATGACAGTACAAGAAGTTATGTAGTCCCCTATGTAAATCCTGACTACTATGGATTAAAAGAAAATTTAATGTTTAATTCTAATTTAGTAGATACCTGGCCTTTTACTGTTAATTTATCTATTGAATTCTGTTCGAGTAGTTTTTATCCGTATGATAGTTTATATATAGCACCCGATACCACTTCTATAGAGGGTGGAGATTTTGCAATTTTTGATGATAAAACATATAATGGGAGTAGATTCAAATGAAAAAGCTATTAATTCTTTTCGTTTTATTAATACCGATATTTTTATTTGGTCAAACGGCTGATTTTACTGATGTTTCAGAAGCCTCAAAATTAACAGCATACCCGGACAGTACAGATTTCCAATATCCGTCAAGCGGAGATACAATCCGGGCAAATCAATCATTAAAGCTCAGAGCATTCGTTGCCAGAATGATGCGAAAACTTGGCAGAGGTTATGATAATCTTCCGACAGATGGTAAAATCATGATAGCGTTTGGTGATTCAACCGGCTGGTTTTCAAAACTTGATTCAATCTTTACACCACTTAGAGAGGCGTTTGATGATTCACTTTCTTCCTCGGCTGCCGATGAAATTATAACTGATCTTATCGGCACTATGTTAACCGGAAATACAGAAACGGGGATTACGGTAACTTTCCAGGATACTGATAATACTATTGATTTTGTGGTAAGTGTCTCCGATGCCGAGGTTGCGGATAATATTACTATTGATAATGCTTCCGATGTAGATACCGCCGGGACTAAAATAGCAATTGCACTTGGTGCAAGGGTAGAGAATGCCGAATTCGATACTAAACTCGCTACCGCAACCGCAGACGAAGTTATCTCTGATTTTATTGGGACAATGGTGACAGGAAATACCGAAACCAATATCACGGTTACCTATCAGGATGCTGATAACACCCTCGATTTTGTGGCTTCATCTACAGGAGATTCAACCTGGGACAATTTAACGCTCGGCACTTTAAAAGGAATTGACAATCATACTTTACTCGAAGATACCCTTGAAATAGGTGCAAATGGTATTATCTTTGGGTTTGCCGATATTACCGATCTGGACTCTCTACAAACCGATACGCTTGTTGTGAGCACTTATATAAGCCTACCTACCGGTTCAGTTACCGCAGCGATGTTAGCTGCCAACTCCGTTGCTAATTCTGAAATGGCCGATGACGCTATTGGAGCAGCCGAAATGGCAGATGCCGATCATGGAGACGTCGCTTGGTCTGGTGGAACAGCAACTGTCCAAGACGTTGATACCTCCGGGGCAAAGATTGCAGCCGCACTTGGCAAAAGGTTAGAGGTCGGGACCGCAAATACCACTTATGCCACAATCGCCGGAGAAACCTATACCGGGGTTCATGACTTTGGAGGCGCGACGTCTATCGAAGTGGTCAACGGAGCAAATCCCACAACCGATGCAGCCGGTGAAATTTCTGTTGACACAGACGACCATTTTATTGAGTTTTTTTCTGATGCCAGTCGTATCTTGGGTGCTTTACAATGTCGGACTTTCACTCTTGCAAACCCTGATTCCTTGCCTGATGAAGTGGTTTTATTTCATGTAATGGCAGATGCTTTTCCCCATGGCATTACCATAAAAGATATTGCGATCTCAGCCAGTGTAAATATGTCAGATACCCACGTAATCGAAGAATGGTCTACCAGAGCAAAGGCTGCTGAATCAACTATTGAAAGTATTGCTTTGGCTGCCACTCAGTACCAGGAAGATGATGGCACTTTATCGGATGCCTCAATAGCTGCCGATGCCTTTGTGGCCATTGACAGGGACGCTGCAACTGATGATGTGGCTTCTATGGAAGTTACGATAACCTTCTGGATCAACGCAGGAGATTAAGATGGTTAGAATTGTATTGTTTCTATTGTTTCCGATAGTTTTGTTTTCTCAAAAAGTTGATTCTTTAAAGTATAAAATTTGTCTTGAAAGAGGACACATAGAGTCAAATTATATTTGTATAACTCTTTTATATTGTCCAAGTTATATAATTGATTTACCGGACAAAACTCTTTCGATTGTTGATAATCCAAATATTATTACTTGCAGATGTGAAAGATGTGGTGATTCAATTTCAAGACGAGCGATTGAAAAACCAGATACAACAATTATTTGGAGAAAAAATGAATAGAATATTTTTATGCTTATTAATACCAATTCTTTTGTTTTCTCAGGTAATTATACAACCATTAAAATATCCTGGTGCTGGAGGTGCTCCAACATATTTATTTGATGAGTCTTTTGATACCAACCCTGGATATGACGAGGCGGATTGGCTTGAAAGTGGTTCAACTATAAATGAGGATTATGAAACTATTATTCTTGAAGGGACTCAATCCATATTATTAGATAACTCAGCCAGTGGAGCTCCTCGTTGTACGACAGCTTATTGGGATTCCACGGCAGCCGAGCAATGGGTTGTCTTCATGGTTAGGTTTACCGGAAGTTTACCTGGTGCAAATTGTGAAACAGTCCTATGTCTTAATAGAGTATATGCTGATCAAAATTTTTTATTTGGCGCGCAATACAGAACTTCTATAACAGCTTTTAGATTTAATGCCGGAGGAAGCAATATTGATACCCGTGCAATTTCAGCTGATACAACTTATTATTTAAAAGTTCGCCATGAAGCTATCGCAAGCGGTACATCTGAGCTTCAAGTTTGGATGGGGACATCAGCAGTAGATTCATATCAACTTCAAGGTCAGGTTACTGATTGCGCCGAGTATAAACACATGAGATTTGTTATTATTGCTCCATCAACAACCGTTGATATCGTTGTTGACGATATAAGAGTAGACGATGTTGATATTCCCTGGGCATGGTAGGAGAAATTATGAATAGAATAATTGCTTTAGTTTTAGTTTTCTTTTTGACAGCTTTCACGAAAACATTATACGTAAACGGATCAACTGGTAGCGATGCCACTACGTATGCAAATAACAATATAAATAATCCCTGGCTTACTATCGGCAGGGCAGCTTGGGGAAATGCTACCAGACCATCATCGGTTGACGATAATTCTCCACCGACTTCATCGGAGGCTGCTCAAGCAGGTGATACCGTGATGGTTGCAAGTGGGACTTATTATACAACACAGGGAAGTTCTTCTCCTGCAAATTGGGATGAGGTGGTTTATAATTCTGCCAATGAAGGTACTTATTCCAATCCAATAGTTTTCTATGCTGACGGTCAAGTTATATTACAAACCGAGTTATCAAATGGAGGACAGCCTGTTTTTGGAAGTAGATTAAGAGACTATGTAGAATGGAATGGATTTACCGCCTATGAATCCGGATGCACGCTTAAAGAGGTTGAAAGTGGATTGGCCGTTCTTGTGGGAGTATTTGGAAGTAAAATAGTTGGTGGATATCTCCAAAGAGATTATGAATCTAATGGAACTGGAAATAATGTAAACTGTATTTATTTTCACTCTTGTGATAGTTCTTCAATTATTGGAGTTACTTTAAACGGAGCAACAGGGAATGGAGGTGAAAATCAGGCTGGCGTTACCTGTTATAACTTAAATGATTGTGTCATAGAATATAATGAATTTTATGATGGCAATGCTGGTCTTTATATTAAAGCACCTTTTCCATCAGGAGAAGTTTTTCAGACGAATTTGATAATACGATATAACCTTTTCCATGACAATTCCTATGGATTTCGCCTTTTAACTGCCGGTCCAGCTCATGGGTATTATTCCAAAATTTATCAAAATGTTTTTTGGGATAATGCAACGACATTTCAACTTACTCCAATTACTGATGAGGCAAGAGACTTTGATTCTCTGAGGGTAGTAAACAACACCTTTTATGCTGGAACTGGAGATCATGGTATTCATATAGCTGGTGGATCTTTGTTCGATGATGTTTATTTCTATAATAACATTGTAGCGTACAGCCCAGATGCTTATTGGTCTTATTCAAATGATGGTAACAATGCTACTTTCCAGACAGAATTTAACCCGGACTATAATTGCTATTATTCCATAAGTGGTAATTTTTTTAACAACGAAGGGGATGTATTTAATTATACAGAATGGCAAGCAATTTGGGGTGACGCTAATTCAGTTACTTCAGATCCTCAATTTAGAAATACAACTGTTGATTCGTTCCAAACAGACGCAACCTTAAATGGTCTTGATATCCTGGATTTAGACAATGATTCTCAAACTAATGATGCCATCCAGATGGGGGCATACATTACTGGGAATGAAACTTTTGGGCCTGATGGTTATTCTGGTGGAGGAGAAGGACCGGGAGGTTTGGGTTCTGGTCTTGCGAAGGGAGCTGGAGCTACTGTAATTAAAGGTTCTGGTGAAGGTGTAATTAAATGAAAGGATTTATGATGAAAGTATTTTTCAGTTTAACAATAGCAATTCTTTTGCTATCTATCTGCAATGGTAATTCTCAAACCACTAATGCTTTTGATTTTCTTTTTAATAGAAATACAGATGGGCGGACAGGTGGATATGAGCTCCGGGCATGGAATGGATCAGATACCACCCAGGCGACGATTGCAAATTCAACGCTGATAGGATTTTTTAGCCATGATTCTTTAATAAATGCTTATCCGACCGGTCAATTAAGGCTAAGAGATGTCTATCCGGTTATGCAAGACGGAAGATGGATCAAAGGATGGCTTAGAGCACGGTCTAATTTTACTCCAATAGCTTATTCGCTTTATGGAGAAGGAAATGCTTATAAAACGGACAACCTAACCCCGCCCAATACTCCCAATATGGCAGGAAGCGCCTGGATTCAATAATCTCAAAATTATTAATACTTTATTATCTAACCTTTAGAAATTCTTCAAATTCTATTTGTGCCTGGGAGCAAATCAATTTAAGGAGTGTTGGTCTAATATCTTGATTCCCATAAGAAAGCATCACAATTTGTCCCTTTGGTCCAACCCACTTTTCGTGTTTAGATCCACCTTTATTTACAAATCTCAATTTCTTTAATTTTCTGCGGGCATCTTTTAAATCCAGAGTGGCCTTATGACTCATTTTAGGCTCCGCAGAGCGCTAAATTCTCCGATTCATAACTCCACAGTTTTGAAGGAATTTTTTTCGATTCTTCTTTCCCGATAATTAGTTTCATCATCTGATTATATTCTTCAATGAATTCTTTTGGAGCAGGGCGGGGGATATACTTCCCTAGTTGATCGGGATATTGTTTGCAGACAAATTCAATGTATTCACTGATCATCTCTGAACAGGTATCCATTGCTTCCTTAACGCCGTTCCCTTGAGCAGCAATATTAAGATCAATACAAATGGCCACCCAGATATCTTCTTCCTTTTTGGCATAGCCGCGGAAAACAATCTTGTCCAGCGTTCTCATGATGACCTCCAATATCAATTATAACCAAATTATCGGATAAAAGTTAGAAGGAATTAATTACTTTCTGAATTCAATTTTATTTCATTAATAATCTTATTTAAAACTTTAATATTCCTATCATCTAATTTATCCAGCCTTTGCCATTCGTTTATATTATACATTTCGGCGATTGGATTGATGATTAGTTCTGTTTGCTTTTCATTTACAGATGTCAAAATAAATTCAAATTTTGAACGCGTTCCTATTAAAATATTATCTTTTATTTTCCATTCTGTATTAATGAATCCAGATTCTTTATCGGCGGTTTTAATAAAATATTCCCTTGATTGCAAAATTTTCAAAGACTCTAAAAATACCTTTTCTTTTGTGGCATTAATTATTAAGGGAGAATTAATTTTTAGTTGGTAACTAGCACAGCCAAAAAACATTAAAATATAAAAAAACAATAATCTTTTCATCTAACAATCGCTTCCTCCAATTTGTTTAATAATTTTGTTAGATAAAGAATTATTCTATTCTTTCTCCGCCACGAGCATCTTCTATATAATTTTAATACATTTTTCTGATCCTCCCGCAACTCTTTGAATTCCATACTACCGTTCCCTGGATTTGGCCATTTTCTCCAAGAATTCTATAAAAGCTATTCTTTCATCCTCCGGAAGCTGCTCGTAGAGTGCTAAAAGTTCAATTTCATCTTTCGTTAGAGTATTGTAATTATAATCAGGTTCGGCAACTTTGTCAAGAGAATTTTTCAGAATCATTTCAATATCCTCGTTCTGGATCTTATCAGTATTCAATTTGAGATGTAGATATCGATTAAAATAATCCAATGTCGATTTCAGATGTAACCTGGACAACTTCCCACCATTTTCCCATCGATATAAGGTAGGTCGAGTGATTTTTAATTCATGACAGAAGTGACCTCTATTCAAACCATTTCTATCTTTGTTTAATTTTATTAAAAATTTTATATTGTCTTTTAAATATGAATTGTATTGCATAATTAATAATATATTACCTACTTTATATTTTTCTCTTGACAAATTGATTTTTATGTTGTATTATTGATGCGGTTAATAAAAAGCCGCCCAGGTGTATAGAGCACCAGAGCGGCCAATCTCAACCAGAAATCTAGGGAGAGTCCAGTTGAGAAGTTCGGTAAAACTCAGTATAGATATTTTAATAGACCTGCGCTGCATTACCTATCGCCACCTTCCGATATCCGAAAAACAGTATTATTTAATGAAATCTGCCCAGGCGAATGTCAGCCGAAACACCTTTAAACGCCTGGAACCCTTCCTGAATACTAACAACCGTTTCCAATTACTCTATCTACTAGACCGCCTCTATGTGGCAGGCGCCCGCATCAAGTGCGGCGCTTTGCTGATTCCAAATACTGTACCGTCGGATGTGGCCAATGCCATTTTCCAAAAACATCCTGTATTTAACTGCAATATAAATACAACAAATCAGAATTTCAATGAAAAATTTTGGGAGGAATTGTATGCCGTCAAAGGATCCGGCCATTAATCGTTTTCATGAAGAATTTGATGAGTTTTATTTTGAGATCATTGATAATGTAATGGCTGAAGCCATTGCCCTGGGGAAAAGCCAGGAATCGGTTTATGCTTATCGGGATTCATCCCGGATATCCAATTCCCTTAAAGCCTGCGAAATACCTTTTTCCACCAAAAAAAATGAAATCCTGAGATTCCTTGCCAATAAATTCGGACTGACCGTTGTCCCGCAAAAGAGCCCTGTCCAGCTGGACGGATCTGTGGATGATGAATGGGCTGATGCCAGTGAACTCTTTGGCATTATCCGTCATGAATTCAATAATCCGCGTAAGCGTTTTGATCCGGTAATGGTGACCCGGTTTCTTAATGTGGTCTATCGATTGATTGAGGAATGGCGCCAACGCTCCGGTAAATAGTAACTGCAGTAAAAGCATACCAAAATTGCCACGGGAACTTACTTCATGTAAGTGACGTGGCGGAGCCATGAAAAAAAGTAATGAAGAGGATAACATGAAGATGATGATGAAAGGCCGGATATCCAAAAATTATCTGATCCTGTTTGGTCAGTTTGGTATTGCTGTTGAGTTTGTATTTGGCAATCCATTAGAAATCCTCTGGGCATTTGAGCGGGCAGCATTCAAACTGAATAACGGACATTTTATCGGAAATAATTAAGGGGAAAATCATGTTCTACCATACAGATAAACGGCAATATGATTTTATTGGACATCGATCATTGTTCGCTCGACGGATCCCCGGAACCTGTTTTAGCTGGGGGTTGGCTTTTATCAGCGTCTCTTTTTTCCTGGTCTGGATCCTTCTGGAGAATATCTCATGAGCGAAAGATCTTATAGCCAGAAATGTGAAAAATGTGGAGAGTTCTTTGTTACCAGAGTAATTGATCCAAAGACTATTTGTGAAAAATGCTTTCTGATGCAGAGAGTCAAAGAAAAGATCTACGACCTTATTCAGCGTCATCCCTATATGGCTTATGGCCGGGAAATGCTGGTGTTACTGGACGAGATTGAGACGAAATTATTAAAATATATTAACCTGACATATCCAGACAATTCAAATTGTCCTTTCCTTGATTATTTTAAACATGAATTACGCCACATTCAAAACATTAAAGAAAAATGTCATTACCGGCCATGAAATACTCGACCTACCGCGGCATTACCGACGGTTTTCGTGGTGAACCATTGATCTGGGTGGACTTTCTTACGGCAGATGGAAAGATTTCTACCGGTATTTATGATAAAAAACGCGACCGATTTTCACCGGCGGATAAGAAAAAATTAACCAGAGATCTGCAATGCCGGAAAAAATCAGCCGCATAATCATTGTTCATTTGCAGGAGTTCGATACCTTCTGGATGGTCACTGTGAGTGGTTTTAACCGCAGAAGAAGAATTAGAGTCAAAAAAAGAAGATTTATGCGCACCCGGATCGTACTTGCCACCGCGATCGGGATGATAGGCCTCCTCCAAAAGGTGGTGTAGTGGTCAGGACTGTGGTTGACTGGTTAATGACGTGCTCTCCTCCCGGGCATTCATGCGGGTTCGAATCCCGCCGGTCCTGCAAAGAGGATACTCCATTAAAAGGAGATGAATTATGACTCGAAAACAATTAGTCTTAAAAGAGCTGCTCGATGCCAGGCATGGCAAACAATATAGATATAATTCAAATGAGATGATCCCGGTAGGTTGGCTGCCGTCCTGGATAATAATCTCACCTGGAGTGGGTGGATGTAGTGGCTTGCGGCGATTGCGTGAATTAAGGGCATCTGGCATTCAAATTCAGCATCATTTTTTCTATAGATCAATTCCTGGTGGCGGATTGCAGAAGACAGACACTACTATTTATAACCTGGTGACGGACCCAAAGATCATCGATATGGATAACTGTTCATTAATGCCAAGTTTTATTAAGAACGGGATCCAGATAGAAATGCTGGTATGAAATTATT
>MESS01000132.1:188-2102 GCA_001771055.1 Caldithrix sp. RBG_13_44_9 | reverse complement strand
GATAGCACAAAAAATGGATGTTGGAGATTCTATTGAGTTTCCTGATTATAAAAGCGCTCAGAGGTTGGTACGGATATTTAGAAATTTAGGTATGGGTTATAGTTGCAGATTAACTCAAAATAAACATTTTCGAGTATATAAAATTTAATGATAAAGATCGATAGAAAACAGCTGCAGCGGCGGGGTGGGGCGCTCGCCTGGCATTCTTTTTCCTGGATGGTATTCATTATTCTGGGATGGTGGTTGAGGGGACTTTTCCAGATCTATTATGGCGAGGATAAAAGTTTTACTGAATATTTGGCAATGACGGTCCGGGAAACTGGCGGTTGGGGAGGATTCGTTGGGCTGATCGGAGCGGCCGTAGTGGTTTTTATAAACATCAAAAACGTGATGAGAAAAAGAACGGGAGAGTAAAATGATTAGTAAGGCTGCTAATGATTGGCTGTTGAATGGAGAAAGGGGGATAAGTAGTGAAGCCATTTTTAGTCATTTAACAGGTATAAACATATTGGGAGGACGGTGGTTTTCTGATCATCCATCTGATCCTTCTGATTTTAGACGTTGTCAATTACTATTAGAAGCCGTACCAGAATTTAAAATAAGATTCCCAGAAATGGCAACACGAAGTAAGGTCTGGGAGTTTCTTGTCCAAAAATGGGATGAAATTCTTATATCATTGGAGGAAGAATTACCTTCGTGGAGATTGGGAGGCGGATCTGCTCATAAAACCTATGAATTAATGAAAAACATAATTCGTCCTATTGAAGAAAATGCCAATCAACTATAACGAATACCCGCCTAACTGGCCAGAGATCCGGGAACGGATCCTTAAACGAGCAAACAATAAATGCGAAGAATGCGGTGCCAAAAATCATCACCTTCATCCAATTACTGATAAATGGGTAGTCTTGACGATCGCTCACCTGGACCATGACCATAAAAACTGGGATGTGTCTGATGATCGATTAAAAGCTTTGTGCCAGAGGTGCCATTTGAGGTACGATCGCTGGAGACATGTTGCCAAGAGAAAGTACGGGCATAAGTTCGATGGAAAACAGCAAGGAAAATTGTTTTAATGTTCGTAGATATACGAAGTTTTTGGATTGGAATTAAATTGATGGGAGAAAAAAGATTTCATTTTTGGGATCCAAAATATTGGCGTGTTATATTTCATAAATTATTTGAAATTCATCCTTCTGGTCATCGCTTACCCGATTTCTGGATCCATCTCTGGACACCAAAATGGCATAAGAACAGAGGACCATATATCTCCATAGGAATAGGATTTATTGCAATCCATAGAGGGTATTAATAATGGATAAAGATCGGGCAATTAAACTCGTATTGAAGGAATTAGAAGGGGCACAAAAAGAATTCCCAGAATGGCCACGGGATGTTATTCATGCGGCCGCAATTGTAGCAGAAGAATCTGGTGAATTGGTAAAAGCTGCTATAGATTTTAATTATCACAAGGGGACATTAAAAGCCATGGAAAAAGAAGCTATTCAAACGGCGGCTATGGCGATAAGATTCCTTTTAAATTTAAGTGAATAAATGAAAACACAATGGATGGTCCAGGATATTCTAGTTGAAACAGGATGGTCCTGGTACTTTCTTAGACAATTAATCCCTCAAATTTTAAGACCCATCGACTGGGATCAGAGGGCTCATGCAAGGGTCTTGGATGTCTCTGAAAAGCATCGATTGGCCTTTGATGAGCAAGAACATGATAATTTTATCAAATATCTGGCCAGTGAATATCAAAAAAACTATGAACTATTGTCTCAATTGAAGATATCAGAAGCCATTATGGGAGATATTTATAACCAGGTTTATCAGATCAACCAGTTCTTTAAATCCTTTACCGAGAGCATGACCTTGACCGAATTATCGAAAGAATTGGGATATAAAATT
>MESS01000132.1:0-134 GCA_001771055.1 Caldithrix sp. RBG_13_44_9 | reverse complement strand
ATACTTGAATTGCCGGGATACATTTTCCACTTGAGAAAAGCAAAAAATCAATGGATAATTAACCGCCTGGAATACCTTAATCAAACCAGACATCTTGGCATAGACAAATTCCTTCAATACTTTGTAAAAAGTGT
>MESS01000131.1:41113-42824 GCA_001771055.1 Caldithrix sp. RBG_13_44_9 | reverse complement strand
CTGTATTCTTTTTTGCCCGGTTGTGGCGCAGAGCAGAGGTGCTGACCGACGTTGAATTTACCGAGCTGAGATATTCAGGTAAACCGGCCGCTATCCTGAGGGGTTTCAGAGCACTATATCTGGCTCTCGCCATCAATTTAATTATTCTGGGCTGGGTAACCCTGGCCATGGTAAAAATCATTGAACTCAGCATCGGAGTCGATAAATGGATAGGTGTAGGTATTTGTATTCTGGTAACCCTGATATACAGCGGATTAAGCGGCCTCTGGGGAGTAGTGGTGACTGATTTTTTTCAGTTTGGCATCGCCATGCTGGGTTCTATTGTATTAGCATTTTTTGCCGTCGATGCTGTCGGTGGAGTAGCCGGCCTCAAGGAAGGATTGATCAGAGTTTATGGTCCTGAACATGGAGCGCTGAGTTTTGCTCCGGAAATTGGTTCAGTCTGGATGCCGATTTCTGCCTTTCTGGTTTATCTGGCAGTGAATTGGTGGGCGGCCTGGTATCCAGGAGCAGAACCGGGAGGCGGTGGATATGTTGCGCAGAGAATGTTTTCCTGCAAAGATGAAAAACATTCTCTATTGGCTACCCTATGGTTCAATATCGCCCACTATGCCTTACGGCCCTGGCCCTGGATTTTTGTGGCTCTGGTTAGTATTGTTCTCTATCCCGATCTGCAAGATAAACAGACTGGCTATATCTTAGTCTTATTGAACTATCTCCCGACTGGATTTAAAGGATTGCTGTTAGCTTCCTTTGCCGCCGCTTACATGTCTACTGTCAGTGCCCATTTAAATTGGGGAAGTTCCTATGTGGTGAATGATTTTTATAAGCGCTTCATCAAGAAAGATGCGTCTGCCCGGCATTATGTAACAGTTGCCCGACTTACTACCGTTGGTATGGTGGTAGCCGGTGCTCTGGTCACTTTTCAAATGAGCACCGTGGCCGGAGCCTGGAAATTTTTGCTGGCATTGGGCGCAGGGACCGGTGCGGTTTATATCTTGCGTTGGTTCTGGTGGCGTATCAACGCCTGGTCGGAGATATCAGCTATGCTGGCCTCTTTTGTCATTTCGATCTTTTTGCAGGCAGGTTTGGGAATGGATACCGCCGATGCTGCTGTTTTTGCTAAAGTAATGTTGATTACCGTCTTAGGCAGCAGTATAGTGTGGCTTACGGTAACTTTCCTGACCAAACCGGACAGCGAAGAGACCCTGATTCGTTTTTACCAGAAAGTCCATCCCGGAGGCCGGCTGTGGAAACCGATAGCTGACAAGAGCGGAATAACGGGGGACCGTGGCCTCTATTGGATTCTTATTGATTGGGTAGTGGGATTACTTCTCATTTATTCGACGCTTTTTGGCATGGGGAAAATATTTTTGGGAGAGATAACACTGGGAATTTTGCTCCTGCTGTTGGCGATCTGTTCCTTTATTTTCATCATGTGGGATTTAAATCGCCGGGGATGGGAATCTTTGAAACTTAAATAGAATGAAACACTAACTTATGAGGACTTAGGTCTTGCTGCTCGTTATTCGAAATGATTACAGGTCAATCTGCCGTTATGCGGCACAACAGATTGCTGCTGCCATTCGCCAGAAACCTCATTGCGTGCTGGGATTAGCCACCGGCAGCACTCCCCTGGGAGTTTACCGTGAGTTGATCCGCATCCATAAAAAAGAGGGACTCGATTTTTCACAGGTCCAGACATTCAATT
>MESS01000131.1:40964-41099 GCA_001771055.1 Caldithrix sp. RBG_13_44_9 | reverse complement strand
GGTCTTCCCAAAAATCACGACCAGAGTTATTTTTATTTCATGCAGAAATATTTTTTTGATCATATCAATATTCATCCCCTCTCCATTCATATCCCGGATGGTATGGTCGATGACTTAGAGGCAGAGTGCCTGCAT
>MESS01000131.1:40640-40887 GCA_001771055.1 Caldithrix sp. RBG_13_44_9 | reverse complement strand
TAATGAACCATTTTCTTCCCTGGGTTCCAGAACCCGCATTAAGACTTTGACCGAAAAAACCCGTCGGGACAACGCCCGATTTTTTAAAACTATGAAGGAAGTCCCCAAGTATGCGATTACCATGGGTGTCGGCACTATTATGGATTCCCGTAAGATCATTTTAATGGCGACTGGAAAACAGAAGGCCAATGCCATCAAAACCACCGTGGAGGGACCAATCACCGCCAGGGTTCCGGCAACCATTGTC
>MESS01000131.1:39011-40035 GCA_001771055.1 Caldithrix sp. RBG_13_44_9 | reverse complement strand
TGCTGGAAATAAATATGACTCTCTCTCATCACTTAAAAAGAGGAATTAAATCCATGAATAAGGGTCGAAAACCAGTCATTAAAAAAATTAAAAGCTGGCGGGAAAATCTCAATCTGAAACGTCCCTATACCATTGCCTACCAGACTATCTCATCGGTAGAAAATATTTTTGTTTATTTGGAAGCCAGGAATGGATTATATGGTATTGGCTCCGGATCACCGGCTGATTTTATTACCGGTGAAAGCATGGACATGGCAGAACAGGTATTAAATAAGAAACTCGAAACTCTACTGCTGGGAAAGGACCTGAGGCTGCTCCAACAGCACTGTCGTAATCTGATGCAGGAAATGCCTGAGACTCCGGCTGCCCGCATGGCAGTTGATATTGCCCTGCACGACCTGCTGGCTAAATATTACAACCTACCATTAGTGGACTTGCTGGGACGTGTCCATCGCGCGATTCCTACTTCCAAAACTATCGGCATCAAAGAAACGGTTCAAGAGATGCTGGCCGAAGCAGATGAGCATGTTAAACGGGGTTTTAAAATCATAAAATTGAAAATCGGCCGGGATGTAGACAAGGATGTCGAATTTACTATTAAACTGCGGAAAAAGGTGGGATCAAAAATAGGAATACGGGTCGATGCCAATCAGGGGTATTCGCCACAAGATCTGAAGAAATATGTCAAACAGACTGAGAAACTGAATATTGAATTGATCGAACAACCCATTCACAAGAAAAAAATCAAACAGATGATGGAAATTCCCCGAAATATCCGCCGGAAATGTGCAGCCGATGAGAGTTTACACTCACCGGCGGATGCTCTTAAACTTGCTTATCCTCCCCAATCTTTTGGGATCTTTAATATTAAATTGATGAAATGCGGAGGTCTTTATCCTGCATTGCAGATTGGAGAGATTGCTAAACTGGCAGGGATTGATTTAATGTGGGGCTGCATGGACGAAAGTATCATCAGTATCACTGCCGGCCTGCATGTGGCTTTTGCCTCTCCGGCTACCAAATA
>MESS01000131.1:38471-38920 GCA_001771055.1 Caldithrix sp. RBG_13_44_9 | reverse complement strand
CCAGGTCTTGGGGTAAAATTGATTTAGGAGAAGGTATAAATATGGTGAAAGGAAAAGCTTAATAGAAACTTCCGAAAAAAGCCCTTTATAGTCATTTCGAGCGGAGCGAAGGAATCTATTAACGATAATAATAATAAGAGATTGCTTCGTCATTTCATTCCTCGTGGCAGGAAGCCATCCCCTTTTGGGACAATGACCTAATAAAGAGAATTTTTCAGAAATTTTTAACAGAATAAATTGACTGTCATCTACAGAAAAGGAAATAGTCTTGACCTCATTTGAACAACTCTGTGTGAAATTTGCCAGTTATGCCTGGGGACCATGGTTATTGATTTTACTTTTTGGAGGAGGACTTTTTTTTCTTTTTTATTCGCGCTTCATACCTTTTCGTAATATAAAACACGGGATTGACATTACCCGCGGAAAATATGATGATCCCACGGATACCG
>MESS01000131.1:36894-38391 GCA_001771055.1 Caldithrix sp. RBG_13_44_9 | reverse complement strand
GCGATCTATACCGGCGGTCCGGGTGCTATTTTCTGGATGTGGATGAGTGCCCTGGTGGGAGTGGCAACCAAATTTTTTACCTGTTCCTTAGCCATTATGTATCGTGGAAAAGATACCCAGGGACAATATCAGGGTGGACCCATGTATGTGATCGTGGAAGGGTTAGGGAAAAAATGGAGACCATTAGCGGTTTTTTTCTGTGTGGCTGGCTTGATTGGCTGTTTGCCGGCCTTTCAGGCTAATCAATTGGTACAGGTCTTTCGCGAGATCATTTTTCAGCCCCGCGGTTGGCTGGGAGAAAATCACTTCCTGTTTAATCTGATCAGTGGAGTTTCCATTGCCGGACTGGTAGCGCTGGTGATCTTTGGTGGTATTGTAAGAATTGGCCGGGTAGCTTCCATGATGGTTCCTGCCATGGTGGTTCTTTATATGGCTTCGGCTGTCTATACCCTGGCAGTAAATTATGTTCATATTCCCGAATATATTCGACTGATCTTGAGTGATGCTTTTTCCGGCAGGGCGGTGGCTGGCGGTGTGCTGTGGGCTGTGATGATCACTGGGATACGGCGGGCGGCCTTTTCTAATGAAGCAGGAATCGGTACCGAAGAAATGGCTCACGGTGCGGCTAAGACCGAAGAACCTATTCGCGAAGGATTAGTTGCCATGATGGGACCCATTATTGATACTATAATTGTTTGTTCGGTTACTGCTCTAATGATCCTCATTACCGGAGTCTGGAAGGGTGGGGAAGCAAATGGGGTGACAATGACTGCTAAGGCTTTTGAAACAGCCATACCGGGAATTGGGATTTATATCCTGATTATCTGCGTGTTTTTCTTCAGTATTTCCACCATGTTCAGTTATTCGTATTATGGCAGTAAGTGCCTGGGATTTCTGATCGGTGCCGAGAGAAAACACTATTATAACTATTTCTATGTTATCCTTATTGTGGTTGCTTCAGTAGTTTCGCTAACCACTGTGGTAAATATTATTGATGGATTTTTTGCACTGATGGCCATACCTACTATGACTTCTGCTCTCATCCTGTCACCCAGAGTGATGTCAGCTGCCCGGGATTATTTTAAAAGGATGAAACATGGTTAAAGATACGGCTGTAGTGCTTACCAATGGCTGGTTGAAGGAACTCAAAGCAAAAACAGCTCACGGTTTACTGCATGAATCAAGTCGTTTTGACATTCTGGCGTTAATAGATCCGGTTTATGCCGGCAATGACGCCGGTGAGGTATTGGATCAACCGAAAATGAATATTCCAATCTACCGGGATATCCTGGAAGCTCTTGAGAATCTTCCCATCCAACCCCGCTACTGCGTCATTGGAGTGGCTCTGCATGGAGGAAACCTGCCTTCTTCTCTCCGCTCAGAGATCGTTCAGGCCATCAAACAGCGGTTGTCAATCGTCTCTGGCTTGCATAGTTATTTGTCTGATGATCTAGAATTTAGAAATCTGGCTAAAAAATACCAGATAAAACTTATTGA
>MESS01000131.1:33196-36791 GCA_001771055.1 Caldithrix sp. RBG_13_44_9 | reverse complement strand
GGCAAAAGAACTACCGGGGTGGTATTGATGAAATTGTGCCGGAAGCTGGGTATCAAAACAGAGTTGATTTACACCGGCCAAACTGGCTGGATGCAAGGTCTGAAATATGGCTTTATATTTGATGCAACTGTCAACGATTTCCTGGGCGGTGAGATCGAACGGGTTATTCTGCAATGTGATCAGCAGGCTAAACCAGATCTGATCCTGATAGAAGGTCAGGCTTCTTTGCGGAATCCGGCTGGTCCCTGCGGTTCAGAATTTCTGCTCTCTGGAAATTGTAAAGCGGTCATTTTACAACATGCCCCGGGAAGGAAATATTTTGAAGGATTTGAATATCTTAAACCGGTCATCCCGGATATTGAGGAAGAGATCGAATTAATCAGGCTGTACGGTGCCCGTACCCTGGCCATCACCCTGAATGAACAGAATATGTCCCCCAGAAAGATTGACACTTATCAGAAAAAGTTAGAGAAACAATTGGGCATTCCGGTAATTCACCCATTAACTGCTGAAGCAGAGCGCCTTGTCCCAGTGATTCTTGAATACATTAAAAAAGGTAAGTAGATGTTGACTACCTGAAATATTTCGGTTTTTTGATAATAATTGAAAAAGCCAGTCAGATAAGTAATCTCTATTCTAAAAATCGGTTGCTTTATTTTATAAAATTTCATGAAAAAGACCTTCACAAAATTTTCAGCTGGAAATGAAATATTAGCTATATGTTACTGCTTATATTTGACACTATTAATTCTTTTAGTTTGCCAGGTGCCCGGATTTTCTTTCTCAATGTATTCTGAAGTTGATTCATCCTGCCAGTTTGTTGACACTCTGTACCGCTTTATCGGGAATCCGGTTGAACAAGCCAAATGTCTGCTTCGGCCGGTTCGGCCGTATGGAAATCTTGGAGACAAACTGGAAATGCTGCCGGAAGTCCTGGAGAAGAATATCGGACAGCCTTTTCACCTGAGTAGATCCCAGATAGAAAAGTATCTCCGGCAGAAGAGTATTCAGATGTCTGATATTGGAGGACCGCTTTCCCAACCACTTTCGCGGGCCAATGATAACAATGAAAAATCTGCAGCTGCAGGTTACCTGGTGATCCATGATACCAGCACTCCAAATTATCAGTACGAAGCCTTTCCGGAAAATATAAACGCTCCTGACTGGAAATATAATGATCTGCAGAGTTGGAAGCAGGGGAATCAATCCAAGGCTCATATTTTTATCAACCGATTGGGAGAATCGGTAACTACTTTTGATTTCAAAGATGCCTGGCGCGCCACTAAATTGGAAGTGCAAATACTTAGGATAAAGAGTAAGGGACTTTTTCTGCATGTGGAACTAATTCAGCCTCGGCGCAGTGATCCTTCTGGTCCCAACGGAAATGATGCGATAGCTCCTGATCCGGGATTTACTTCCCCTCAATTAAAACGGTTGGCTTTAATTTATCTCGTTGCCAGTTTACGCCGCGGTGAATGGCTGATCCCGGCCTATCATGCTGTGGTAGATGCCGGAATCCCTGGTGCCCATGACGATCCTCAACATTTTGATCTGATCCAGTGGGGTAATTTGCTGGAAGATCTTATTGGGGAAATTCAAAATCTATGATAATATCACTTAAGGGATTTGTCCATGTATTTTTGTCCAATTTTGATTAAAAGAATTTTTTGGCCAATCGGTAGTTGTCTATTCGGACTAGTAGTCTTGATATTCCTGAACTCTTGCGCTTCCTCAAAGACCCTAAAACCAGTCGCTCATATTGATCCGGTATCAGAGTTTCAGAAAAAAATTGATGGTATTCTGCAGGATTCTATTCTTTATCCTACCAGAACAGGAATCAAAATTATCTCCCTGGACTATGGTGAAACTCTTTATGATCGTAACAGTCGATTGCTGTTTCATCCAGCCTCTAATATGAAATTACTCACTACTGCTGCTGCCCTGAAAAAAATGGGAGTCAATTTTAAATTTAAGACCGAGTTGCTGACAGATTCTTCCCGGTCATTACCAGCAGAAATTTCAGGTAATCTTTACTTAAAGGGATATGGCAATCCCGATCTAACAACTGACGATTTACGAAAAATAGTGAAGTCATTAAAAGATCGGGGTGTCCGTCGCATCTCCGGGGATCTGGTGTGTGACGATAGCTATTTTGACGAACTGTTTTTGGGCGCCGGCTGGATGTGGGATGATGTCAATTGCTGGGAATGTGCAGCTATCTCACCTTTATCAGTCAATGATAATTGCCTGGAAGTGATAGTCAAACCCGCTTCAAAAATTGGTGAAAAACCCATTGTTTCAGTTAATCCGCCCACCGGATATGTTTTGCTCGAAAATCAGTCAACCACGGTGGATTCCCTCGATACTTTAGAACTTGACCAATTCAAAGTAGAGCGTGAATGGATTCATCCTGCCAATATTATCCTTGTGCAGGGCGGGGTAAGTATCATCGATCCACCAGATACTTTTTCCATTGAGGTAATTGATCCCACTCTCTATACTGGTACTCTCTTCGCTGAACTTTTAGCTGAGGCCGGAATAGAATTCTCCGGAAAAGTAAAACCTGGAACAGCTCCCACCGATGCTGAAATTTTATTTACTGATTGGTCTGCGCCTCTCTCGCTGGTGGTTTATAATACCAATAAAGTAAGTGACAACCTGTCCGCCGAACTTATCCTTAAATCCATGGGAGCAGAAAAAAAAGGTCCGCCGGGCACTGCCCCAAAAGGAATTGCTGTGATCAATCAGTATTTATCTGAAATTGGTTTGGATACCAGCGCTTATCATCTGGCGGACGGGTCCGGGGTTTCACGATATAATTTGATCACTCCGGATCTGCTCATTGAATTATTGAAAGATATGCATCAGGATTTTAAAGTTCAGGCGGAGTTTAAGGCCTCCTTACCAATTGCCGGTGTGGATGGTACCCTTAAAAAGCGAATGCAGGATTCGACAGCCAATGAAAAATTACGGGCAAAAACTGGTTCACTAAGTGATGTTAGTTCACTCTCTGGTTACACTGCCACGGCTGATGGTGAAAACATCGCCTTTTCTATCATAATGGAACATTTTATTGTACCTTCTTCAAAAATTCGAAAGATCCAAAATCAGATAGGGGAGGCTATTTCAAATTTCGGCCGGCAGCCGCTCAAAAGGAAATAGTAAAGGTAATTTCAGACTGAATTATTTTTAAACTTTGAAACCTGAAATGATTTTGAAAAATTCGATTTCGAAATTCTGATATTTTTTTAATATTATAGAATCTCTTAATTTCAAAAAGGAAACTGTGAGAAAAAGATGTTGAATAGCAGTCTGATTGAAAAATTTAATTCAATAAAGACCCCATTCTATTATTATGATCTCAATCTGCTAGAAGAAAATTTGAAATTTTTGAGACAAATTTCTTCTTCCTACGATTATCAGATTCACTATGCCTTAAAAGCGAATGCCAATGGTCCTATTATAAAGAAGATATCCGGCTACGGATTTGGTGCAGACTGTGTCAGTGGAAATGAAATGAAGCGAGCACTGGATTTTAAATTTCCAAAACAAAAAATTGTCCTGGCCGGAGTGGGAAAAACAGATAAAGAGATTA
>MESS01000131.1:28704-33181 GCA_001771055.1 Caldithrix sp. RBG_13_44_9 | reverse complement strand
CCGATATTCAATGCATTAATTGTGAGTCATTGCAGGAACTGGAAGTGATCAACCACCTGGCCCGGAAATTTCCGCGTAAAGCCCGGATTGCCTTGAGGATAAATCCTGATGTGGAAGCCAATACCCACCGGTATATAACCACCGGTCGAAAAGACAATAAGTTTGGCATTTCTATGGAAGAATTAGAAAAGATCGCAGATATTCTTAAAAACTACAATCACCTTCAACTGGTGGGTTTGCATGCCCATATCGGATCGCAGATCATCGATATGAGTATTTTTAAACATCTTGCTCTCCGGCTGAACGAAATACAGGATTGGTTCCGGGAAAAGGGTATCATATTTACCGATCTGAATTTGGGGGGTGGATTAGGGGTGGACTATCATAATCCCGATCAAAACCCGATACCTGATTATCTGCAATATTTCAAAATAATTAAGCAGAATCTAAGAACTTCACCAAACCAACAGATCCATTTTGAGCTGGGTCGGGCTATCGTGGCGCAATGCGGTACCCTTATTACGAGAGTGCTTTATGTGAAGGGCTCAGCCCAAAATCAGTTTGTGGTCATCGATGCCGGGATGACTGAGCTCATACGTCCCGCCCTTTATAATGCTTATCACAAAATAGAGAATCTGACCCGTACCGGATCTCCTCGGGTGTATGATGTAGTCGGTCCGGTATGTGAATCCTCTGATTTTATGGGAAAAAAAGTCGAATTACCGGAAACCAGGCGCGGCGATCTGCTGGCTATCCGTACCACTGGTGCCTATGCCCAGGTTATGGCCTCCCGCTATAACCTGCGGGACTATGCCAGAGCTATCTATTCTGATTCTTTTTTAAAGTAAGGACGGTTTAGAAATTGAAAATAAAGTCAGCTAAAAGGAGCAGGATCTTGAGTAATATAAGATTTCCCATAATCATATGCATTCTGTTTTTGCTTCTCATGTGTGCTGGGAAAGAGCAATTAATTTCGGATTTTAACGGAAAGATGGCACAGATTCAGAAAAAATATGTTCCCGATCTTTCTCTGGAAGTTTTTCGGATACAATTGACAAATGAAAATGATCGCTGGATCATTAACGGGGAAACTACCCTGCCTGAAATGAAAAGATTTGTTGAATCAGTGGCAGATTCGCTTCTGGGAAAAAATATGTATCTGAACAAGGTAAGAGTATTGCCTGATTCAGCCTTGCAGGATAGTATCTATGGCATTGTCAGAATCAGTGTAGCTAACTTACGGGAGGAACCTCGCGAACGTTCTCAACTGATCGATCAAGGCATCATGGGACAAACTCTCCGATTATTAAAGCAGGAAAAAGGCTGGTATCTGGTTCAGACTGAATATCATTACCTTGGATGGTGCACTGAAGAATCATTTATTAGATCGGACTCCGCTGGACTTGCTAAATGGCAGACTGCAGCAACCCTAAGAGTGAACGAATTATTTCCATTAATTTATTCACAGCGAGATGAAAACTCCGAACCAGTCAGTGATGTGGTCTTAAACGCTATACTCAAAATGGACAGCCAGAAACGTGGTTGGAGTAAAGTGATACTACCTGATGAACGTGCTGGTTTTATTCGGTCAAAGTATCTTTCATCTGAGAAAATCCCTCCAAAATCACCAGAAGTATTACGGAAAGATATAATTGCAGCTGCCAGAAGAATGATGGGGATCCCTTATCTATGGGGAGGAAACTCCAGCAAAGGTAATGACTGCTCTGGATTTACCCAGATTGTTTTCAAGACCAATGGTATCCAACTGCCCCGCGATTCCCGCCAGCAGGCATTACTGGGTCAGGAAATAGCCGCTGACGCCTCATTTTCTAATATTTTTCCGGGGGACTTGCTTTTTTTCGGTTCCAAAGACCGGGTGACCCATGTCGGAATCAGCCTGGGAGGTCCGGAATTTATTGATCAAAGCGGAATGGTTCAGGTCAGTAGTCTGGATTCAACTGCCAAGAACTTCAGTTCATATCGGAAGAAAACTTTGAAAACCATTAGAAGAGTTTTTTAAGGAATTGAGAATAAATGGGGTTGTGATATGATTTTAAGTCGTAAAGAATTTCTTTCGATCTTTGGAAAGGGAATTTTTGGTATTTCATTATTTAATTCGTTTACAAAAACCATATTTGCCGGCACAACGCAAAAAAGCCAGGAGCAACCTATGATTGAAGTAAAAATAAAACGATTGGAGTTGGCCCATACCTGGACTATTTCCAGAAATTCCAGTGATTTCAAAGACAATGTATTTGTCAGGATCCAAAAGGACGGGATCGTGGGATATGGAGAAGCGGCACCGAATGTACGATACGGGGAAAATGCCCAGCTGACGGTTCATAAAATTGAGGAGGCAAAAGGACTCTTCGCCGAGCATGATCTTTATAATTATGTTGACCTGAAGACTGCCTTAGATAAAAAAATTATTGATCAAAGTTGTGCCAAGGCTGCCCTGGATATTGCTCTGATGGATTGGATTGGTAATGCACTACAGGTGCCACTTTATAAATTATGGGGACTCAATATTTCGCGTTCGCCGTTGACCTCATTTTCTATCGGAATTGATACTCCGGAGATCATCCGGCAGAAAGTGAAAGAAGCCTCGGACTACCCGATTTTGAAAATAAAAGTGGGTACCAAAGATGATGAAATGATCATCAATACTGTACGGAGTGTGACCGATAAACCCATTCGGGTTGATGCCAATGAAGGCTGGAAAATAAAAGAAGAGGCCCTGGAAAAAATACAGTGGCTCAAATCGCAGGGAGTAGAATTTGTTGAACAACCTATGCCATCCACCATGTTGGAAGAAACAGCCTGGCTGCGGGAGAGGAGTGATCTTCCAATAATTGCCGATGAAGCGGTGAAAACTGCAGCCGATATCCCTAAGCTAGCTACTGCCTACGATGGCATTAATATTAAACTCATGAAAGCTGGCGGTTTACTGGAAGCTTTGCGTATGATCCAGATGGCCAAGGCACTTGATCTGAAAATCATGCTGGGCTGTATGATTGAAAGTTCGGTGGCAATTTCTGCCGCTGCTCACCTCGCCCCCTATGTCGATTGGGCAGATTTGGATGGAAATTTATTGATTAAAAATGATCCCTTCAGTGGGGTCAAAGTCAAAGATGGTCAACTGGTCTATAATAATAAGCCCGGATTAGGAGTGGAAGGAAATTTCTAAAACTCCTTAATAAAAAAATAAATAGGCTATAAAAATACCTGCCAGTATACCAGCCAGATCAGCCATCAATGCTGCAGGTACTGAATAGCGTGTTTTTTTAATGTTCACTGATCCAAAGTAGACTGCCATGATATAAAATGTGGTTTCGGCTGCCCCACGAAAAATGCAGGAAAGCCGGCCCACGAACGAATCGGCACCAAAGGTCTTCATCACTTCCAGATTCAGACCCCGGGCTGCAGTGCCACTTAAGGGTTTCATTAAGGCTGTCGGTAATGCCTGAACAAAATCAGTGTTTAGCCCAACCATCGAAACGAAACCTGAAATTCCCTGAATAATATAATCGAGGGCCCCCGAAGCTCTGAAGACCCCGACCGCCACTAAAATCGCAATGAGATAGGGTATGATCTTAACGGCAATACCAAATCCCTCCTTGGCGCCATCGATAAAAGCCTCATAAACATTGATCTTTTTGACAAAACCCAGAATTACAAATCCAATGATCACTATAAAAATGATCAGATTGCTGGCCACACTCGAAATAACCAGTAATTTGTCTTGCGGTAGAGATGAGAAATAAGTGATCAGTCCTATTAGAAATATCAGAAAACCTCCCATATACATGAGCACTACTTTGTCAAAAAGTTTGATTTTTTGATAAAGCGAGACAATGATCAACGCGGTAATGGTGCTTACCGAGGTAGCAATTAATATAGGTAGAAATACATCGGTCGGATTACTGGCGCCTACCACCGATCGGTCTATCAGGATAGTAAGAGGAATTATTGATAGACCGGATGCATTCAAACATAAAAACATGATCTGAGCATTGGAAGCTACATCCTTAACTGGATTCAAGTCCTGTAATTCCTGCATGGCCTTTAAACCCAGGGGAGTGGCGGCATTATCTAAACCCAGCATATTGGCCGAGAAATTCATAATAATTGAAGCTGTGGCAGGGTGATCATCAGGAATTTCCGGGAAAAGTCGGGAGAAGAAAGGTTTGATCAATTTACTGAAAAAATGGATAATTCCCCCCGCTTCACCAATCTTCATAATCCCCAGCCAGAAAGCCATTACCCCGGTCAGATAAATTGATAATTCAAAGCCGGTTCGCGACATATCAAAGATTGAAGAGACAATTTCCGGGAAAATATCATAATCCTGCAGAAAAATAAGTTTGACCAGGCCTACCAGAAATGCAACTAGCAGGAAGCCTATCCAGATATAATTCAATGCCATACGAATCCTATAAAATAAATCCAGCTATATTTAGGAAATATTAAAAATATA
>MESS01000131.1:24283-28614 GCA_001771055.1 Caldithrix sp. RBG_13_44_9 | reverse complement strand
TGATCATTACTTTGGGTCTTCACATCACTATTTTTGTTGCCCCCAGACTACATATGAACCTTCCCAAGGCAGGGAAAGACCTACTGCAGAGTTTCTAAATTATTCCAAAACACTGAAAGGATTGTCTGCAACGAATTTGGCTCTGGGATAGCAGTGTTAGTATTAGTGTCACTGCTACGCTAAAGAATAAATTGGATGAGTACCCTGTCCAATAAAACCGATTTTGCCACTATTTTTAGGATACTGCAGATTTGAAATGATATACAGCAGAAAATCTCTGAAATAGAACCAGAATTATTTCTTTAGTGTCTGAAAGTAAAGTGTCTTTAAAAAATACCGCCGCATCTCCTCCCTGAGGTGTGGCGGTATATAATATCTTAACGGTATTTTTTACCGGTTCAATTAATGACTCTTTTTTTCCAGTTTCTCGGCTCGCTGATCATCAATTTCAAATAGATCATTGATCAGAGTATCAAGAATCCTGACATCCGTTTCATTCTTTAATTGATCAAAATTGGAACCAGGTGGTTCTTCAACCTTTTTCTTGGTTTTAATTAAGAATTTCATATTTCCTCCATGATCTTTCGACAACTTTTCCTTGTTTTATTCCACTATCGTCTTCTTTCCCAGGTACTTAAGTGACGCAGATCAAAATCACAAGAATATTTTAGGTTGGCATAAATGAGGTTAATAATAGTATTTTCAAGCATTTAGGCAAAAAGTAAAGTTTTGCCTTAATCAACCGTAAATATTTGTAAAGGTCATAGGGAGAATGAAAACTATGAGTCACATTGATAGAATCAAATAACTGTTGAAAATTTTGCAGGATGTTGAGATTCAGCAATTGATCGGATTTTTACGAAAACGAACCAATATTATAATACCAAAATGTTTTATCAGAAGAGAACTGGTGAAATTGCTGCAGATGGAAGGACTTCCCCACAAACTTTCGGATAAGGAATTTGCCCAGATAAAACAAGATTATGATGATAATTGTACTGAAATCATGCGTCATACTTGCGAACCAATCTGATGATCAATTTTGACCGGACTCAGAACTGAAACAAATTACGGTGAGCTACCGGTGATAATAAATCATTGGCTGGAATCACTTAGCCAAAAAATAATACCCCTTACCATTAATAATCCTTAAATTCAATAAGATTTCTTAAAGGACATCACAAAATCATAAAATAGGGTGATGGATTATGGAAATCTTTGATAGAAAAGGCAGAATGATCTTTCCTGATGTTGAACGACTTCGAAAAATGGCGGCTGAAAAAGGTATTGTTGCACAGGAAAAGAAAATCTGGATTAGCCAGGTATTTTGCAGCAATGGGCACCCTCTGGTCCGCCCGGAAAATGCCAAGTTTGATAATGAGCCAGGCATACACCTCATTTGTGAAGGTGAGACCTTCTGGCAATCCGTTTATCTGAGTCCTTTTCAGGCAGACCGGCGCAAAGAGTACAAAACCGAATTTAAAATGGGAGAAATTCTGCACATTTATTGTCCGGAGTGTCATGTCCACTTCCCTAAATTTGCACCACATGATTGTCTGGCAGAAGCCATGTATCTGGCTTTATTCCTTGACCAGGAAGCAAATTTTTATAACACCGTCTGTGTGTGCAATGTCTGGGGTTGTTATTCCAGTTTTTTACGTTTGGCTGGCGAGATCTTTTCCGAGGCCAGGTCTCAGAAATCGGCCCGCTGAGTTGAGTAAAATCAAAAAGTATTTCACTCTGGCCCTGATACGGACCATTATAATTATTGGCAAAACTAATCTTTTTAAAAAAGTGTTCGATGTATCATTATATAGCAAAGTTTTGTTACCAGGCGCAAAATTGAGGTTGGATTTACGCCCTAAATTGAATATTTTAGTAGTGCTTTAAAATTCTAGAATCTGTTTTAATAAAAGGATGTTGATATGAAACCGGTCAAATGGCACTTTTATGTACTTTTATTTATTGGGGTTGCTGCTCTATTCAGTTATACCACTCCAGGCATGGCCCAGACTGAAGTGACCCGGGAGGAATTTTCCCAATTTCTCCAAGAATATATCGAACATCTGCAGCAGATCATGGCCAGCGGAGACACTACTTTGAGTGAACCGACCAGCCAGGAACTAAGAATCAGACAATGGAATGATTTCGTGGTAAAAAGTCTGCCAAAACGTTTTGCAGTGAAAGTCCCCATTGACAATGTCACCTTGAAGACCCAAAAATACAATCGGGCCGAAGTTGAAATTAGTTTCAGCTTTATGGCCTCTTTCCCTGAACAAAATTTTCGCTTTGAAGATAATCTTCCGGGAAAAAATATTGAACTGTTAAGTGTTATTAAAGATGTGAATGGCCAGGGTTGGTATGAAATCACACCGCTGATAGATATTCTGGTGATCGAGGCGAATCAAGCACGTAAATACAATATTGTAAAGAATAAAGGTTATCTGCTTTTTGGAATCAAGGTTGCACTCAGCCGGGAAGCGGGATGGACTAAATTTTACCAGACTGTTATATCATTCGACTGGGTTAAATGGATGGTGGATGATGGGACCATCTGGGAGGTGGAGCCGCTGCCAATCGAGGAAATATTCTTTAAGAAAGAGGACTAGTCTACCGCGATTCATCATACTCCCAACATTAGACTTTCTTGCCTGACATAACCGTTCTGTTTTGTATATTCTCTCTTTTAATCGCTAGATTCAAGGCATCGAGTTTTTACCCGATTTGATGTCCTTGAAATAGCTTGACACTAGCGGGGTAAAACAGCTATATTTATTGTAAACGTTTACATTCGAATCCAAAAATGGGTGGATCGTTGTGATTCGAAAAATTAAAAAGCAATTAATCAATCATTACATATTCTCGCTATTGGCGATTTTTCTGGTTTACCTCCCATCATGCAAGAATTCTGATTCCGAAGTTGTTGAAATTTCCTTCTGGGGGATGGGTGCAGAAGGTGAGGCGGTCCAAAAATTATTACCAGCCTTCCTTGATGATCATCCCACCGTCAAAGTAAAAACACAAATGATTCCATGGACAGCTGGCCAGGAAAAATTAATAACTGCATATGCCAGTGATAATCTGCCGGATGTTTTTCAATTAGGAAATACCTGGATTCCTCAGTTTGTTAACCTGAATGCTCTGGAAATGCTGGATTCCCTGATATTCTATTCAAGTCAGGTGAATAAAATTAATTACTTTGAAGGAATATGGGAGACCAATGTCATTGAGAATTCCGTCTATGGTATTCCCTGGTATATAGATACCCGAGTACTTTTCTATCGGAGTGATATTTTAAGCAAAGCTGGATTGGACCGGGCCCCTAAAACCTGGGATGAATTGTATCAAATTTCTAAAAAGATTAAAAAAAATTTAAATAATCCTGAGAAATACGCCATTTATCTGCCAACCAATGAATGGGCACCCTTTGTCATCTTCGGCCTGCAAAACGGCGCTGGATTGTTAAGAAAAGGTAATACCCTTGGTGATTTTCGTGCCAAAGAATTTGAAGAGGCGTTTGACTTTTTAATCCGCTTTCATAAAGAAGAGCTGGCACCCATTGGCATTTCTCAGGTCACCAACGTATATCAGGCATTTGCCGAAGAATATTTCTCAATGTATATCTCGGGTCCCTGGAATATTAATGAGTTTAAAAAATGGATGAGTGGTGAATTATCTGATTGCTGGATGACTGCTCCGCTTCCTGGTCCGGATGCCGACCGGCCGGGACTATCGTTAGCTGGAGGTTCAAGTCTGGTTATTTCAAAAAACTCTGCCAATAAAAAAACCGCCTGGAGCCTGATTGAATTTTTATCCCGACCTGAAATACAGATAAAGTTTTTCCAATTACTGAATAATTTGCCTGCAGTAAAACAGGCCTGGGAAGATTCTTTACTACAGCATGATCCTTATATCCAGGCATTTTTTACTCAATTTCACCATGTGATCAGTACTCCCAAAGTACCTGAATGGGAGCAGATTGCTTTTTCAAAGGTGCAGCAGTATGCCGAAGAGGCCGCCAGAGGAAATTTATCTATACCGGAAGCATTAACGGCATTAGATCAAGATATAGACCGTATTTTGGAAAAGAGAAGATGGATGTTAAGTCGGTGACTCCCAAACCTGGTTTTGCTTGCGGCTAGGGAAAAATTAAAGTGAATACTCAATCTAAAATGGCCTACTTTTTTCTGGCTCCAGCATTGCTGGCCATTTTTATTTTCTTTTTTCTACCGGTGGTTGCCGCTTTTATCATCAGCTTCAGTGACTTCGATATTTACTCCCTCGGAAATATTTCCAATGCCCGAATGGTGGGATTTAAAAATTATTCTGTC
>MESS01000131.1:16638-24271 GCA_001771055.1 Caldithrix sp. RBG_13_44_9 | reverse complement strand
CCCGATTCGGAATACTGAATTATTTACTGAGTTTTTTGGGTATCCAGCCTATTGACTGGTTAGGTGATCCCTTGTGGGCAATGCCGGCAATCATTCTTATGTCAGTATGGAAAAATTTTGGATACAATATGATCATTTTTATCGCTGGATTGCAAAATATACCCCTTGATTTGTACGAATCTGCCGAGATTGAAGGGGCTAACCACTGGCAGCAGTTTACATCCATAACCATTCCCATGCTGGCACCGACTACTATTTTTGTCAGCATCATAACAATGATCGGATATTTTCAAATTTTTGCCGAACCTTATATTATGACCCAGGGCGGTCCTATAAATAGTACCCTGAGCATCGTCCAGTATATGTATCAAGAAGGATTCCGGTGGTGGAATATGGGGTATTCAGCTGCCCTGGCGTTTATCTTATTCATTATCATATTTATAGGAACAGTTCTTCAACTAAAAATCAAAAAGAGGTCAGATTAATTTGCTCGTGCGGCACTTGAAACGACTTTTCTTATATCTACTGCTCTTATTGACCGGAATGGCAACCCTGGCTCCATTTTTGTGGATGTTATCTGCTTCTTTTATGTATGATGGGCATGCCAGTGTCTATCCTCCCAGGTTTTTTCCCGATCATTTCACCTTTAGCCAATATCTCAACCTGTTTTCCAGACTGAATGTCGGAAAGTATTTTTTTAACAGCCTGTTTTTAGCGATCACGATCACTTTCATCTCATTATTCCTTAATTCCATGGCAGGTTATGCATTTGCAAAATACCGATTCAAAGGTAAAAATTTATTATTTAATATGTTGTTAAGTTCGATGATTATCCCGGCCCAGGTCACTATGCTTCCGCTGTTTTTAATGCTAAAAACCATGGGATTAATCAATACTTACCTGGCGATTATCATTCCGGGATTAGCCAATATTTTCGGAATCTTTTTAATTCGACAATATGCCCTGTCCATTCCGGACAGTTTGATAGAAGCAGCAAGGATGGATGGCGCTACGGATTTTCAAATATACCGCAAAGTCATTCTTCCTCTCTGCATGCCCATCTTAACTACTCTGGCTATTTTCACTTTCATGACCATCTGGAATGATTTTCTCTGGCCTTTAATAGCCCTCACTGATAATTCCATGTACACCTTGCCGGTGGCATTAGCCAATTTAATGCAGGAACATGTCCGTGATCC
The DNA here is from genome assembly GCA_001771055.1 of Caldithrix sp. RBG_13_44_9. Lineage (GTDB taxonomy): Bacteria > Calditrichota > Calditrichia > RBG-13-44-9 > RBG-13-44-9 > RQOF01. Next base: position 23,072 of record MESS01000131.1, on the reverse strand, counting down.
CGAATTGATGATGGCAGGTTCAGTAATTACAATTATTCCGGTAATTATAGTCTTTTTGGCTTTACAGAAGTACTATATCTCTGGTATTATGTTGGGAGGGGTTAAAGAATAAGATTGATAGGAGAGTGATATTAAATTTTTGAACGAGAAAAAATAAAGATTAGGTTAATTTTTAAATTCAGTCAATTCGTTCCAAAAAATAATCAAAAATTTTCTTGACAAAATTTTAAAAATACTATAATTTCTGATAAATGTAAACGTTTACATCAAATACTATCCAATCAGGACGTACTGTGAGCACAACCATTATTGAGATTGCTCAAAAAGCAGGCGTTTCAATCGCAACTGTCTCACGCGCCTTCACTCAAAACAGTTCCATTCATCCTGATACCCGGCGTAAAATTCTCCGTATCGCAGAAGAGAATCACTATAAGCCGAATCCTTCAGCCAGAAGTCTTTCCAGTAAACGGACCGATACCATAGGGGTGGTGCTTCCGGAATTGGTCGACGAGTTTTTCTCCGAGATTATCCGGGGAATTGACGAGGAAGCCTATAAAAGTCAGCATTATGTGCTGGTTGCCAGTTCGCATAGTCAAAGAAATGTTCTGGAAACGGTTCTGGAATTCATGTTCAGTGGCCGGGTTGAGGGAGTGATCTTGATGGTCCCTCAGCTCCAAAATGAATTTATTAAATTGATTTCCCGAAGTAAACGCCCGGTGGTTCTTATTGATGCCCCCCAAAATATAAACCAGGTGGTCAGTTTTAATATCAATAATTTTCAGGGTGCCTACTCGGTGGTTGAGCATATCATCAACCATGGTTATAAAAAAGTGGGCATTATTATAGGACCTGAAGGAAATTGCGATTCTGATGAGAGGTTCCGTGGCTTTTCTCATGCCTTAAAAAAGTATAATTTACCATTAGATCAGGATTTTATTATCCGGGGTGACTTTACTTACCGCTCCGGTTATTATTCATTTATTCGTTTGATGAGCCAGAATAAAAAACCGGATGCCATTTTCGCTACCAATGATATGATGGCTCTCGGGATTTATGAGGCAGCCAGAAATTCCCAGATCAAAATTCCCCAGGATGTGGCTATTGTAGGATTTGATGATATTTTTTCCAGCCGGCTGTTGCAACCCCGTCTGACTACTGTTCATGTGCCAATTTCCGAACTGGGAAGCAGTGCGGTTCGCTACCTTTTTAAGATGATTAACGGTGAAGTAGATTTACACAAACCATGCCGGAATGAATTGACTACCGGGCTGGTGATCGGTGGCTCTTGCGGTTGTCCAATCTCAAATGCCCAGATCATCTTTTAAAACAAAAACACAAAATTTAAAGGAGGAAATATGCCAAAATTGTTCCGAGGTGTTTTTTTAGCTAATGTATTATTTGTCCTGTTATGGATAGCAGTTTTTGCTCAGGCTCAATATCAAGTCCGGGAGGATGTCATTTGGGCAAGGTATCTTGACACTGCAACCCTTACTCTGGATGGTTCATTAAATGAACCCGCCTGGGCGCAAGCAGAATCATTAACAATTGCCTATGGAGTAAATAATGGACTACCAACCAGTGGCTGGCGTCCGGAGTATCAACCTGAAGCCATTACTGATCCAACTGATGCAACAGTTAAATTTCTATCTGATGGTCATTATTTATATATGGGATTTATTAGCCCTGATTCATCGGTAGGAGGCAATGCCGATTGGGCCAGATGGGATGCCATTCTCATGTCACTTAAGGATCGAGCGTCGCAAACACGACCTACGCCTGCAGTGGAATTTTTTTATGGCTGGTGGTATGTTAATATTGCCAGTATGGTGGTACCTGGTGCTCCTCCGCGTTTCATAGGAAGATATGGAAATTTTAATGACACCAGCCGTACCGTCCAACAAAAAACTGCCTGGGATGCTCGTTCAGTGATAGTTGGGGGTCAATCTAATGATGCCCTTCCGGACGAAGCCTGGATCGTGGAAATGAGAATTTGCCTTGACTCTCTTGGATATCAGGCTTATCAGATCAATGGGGATGTTGTTGAACTGAATTTTTCCATTTGGGATTGTGATCATTTATTTGCTGGGGATCCCTTAAAAATAAGCTCTACCCGGTCTGATTGGCAAAGTCCATGGGGAAATGCCAACGATCATAACGTCGGAAGAGTTCACATTCGTCCTGATGTTACCATCAACACCTCGGTATTACCGCAAGTGCCGCCTGATGTCATTCTCAAAAATGGAGCCAATTTTCCCGATCCAGTTATCGATGGAATATTGAACGAAGAAGTATGGGGGGGTGCCTACACCTTTAAAATTAAATGGGATGATCTATCGGTTTACGCGAGCTATCCGGGTGTCGGACCCTACCGCAGTGGACATTATCAACCACCACTGGGGGGAATTTCCGCACCTGTGATTGATCCAGGTGATTGTATAGTAAAAATGTTCTTTAAAGGAGATTTCCTTTATGTTGGCGCTAATGTAACTGACCAGTTAGTTCAGGGAGTTGTTGATGAAAATCGCTATGATGCAGTAAAAGTAATGATAGGCGATAGAGAGGCTTTAAATCCGGATGATAACCGCATGATATTTCGGATGATGACAGTAACATTTGATACCAACGGCGTAGGAGTGCCGGCAAATTATCTGCCAACCATGGTAGATTCCAGCATGACCGAGTATGCAGCGACCCTGAAAGGTGCCACCACCGTTAATATTAATACTGATGTGGATGAAGGTTTTATTGTGGAAATGAAAATTGATCTAACCTACCTGGGTTATCCCATTGGTCTGGGTGATAAATTATTATTCATAGGTGTGTGTCTGTTTGATGGTGATTCTTTTGATGATCCACTGAATAATTATGGTACTCGCACCTGGTGGTTCAGAGAGAATGCCGATAAAACTGCCACACCCTGGGCAGTAATGGATCCAAATATTCCCGTTTCTATCACTGATAAACCAATCTCTCAGCTTCCCACCAGACTTGAATTAATGGGAAATTATCCCAATCCATTCAATCCCTCTACTAGCATCCGTTATTCTCTTCCATTCACCGGGAAAGTGAGTTTTACCGTGTATAATTTACTCGGTCAGGAAGTTAGCACGATTAATGAGGGTTTAAAAGCTGCAGGTGATCATGATCTTAATTTTAACGGAAAAATCCTGAGCTCTGGTATTTATTTCTACCAGTTTAAATTAACCAATTCGGTCACAAAAAGTGTTCAAACAAGTGATATCAAGAAAATGGTGTTGGTAAAATAAAACAACTTTAATGAGTTCGGAGTGCGTAGTATAGTATTACACACTCCGAATAATTTCATGGTATTAATAAGCGGTGATCCCATGTCAATTTCCAACCATAAAATTACAGTCTTATTTTTATCGGTGTGCAGTATTGGAATTATTTTTTTATTTCCCTCATTACAAGCCCAGACAACTGGAAAAATTTCTGGTCAGGTGACAGATTCCAATGGTGAAGCACTTATTGGTGTGAATATTGTAGTGGAAGGAACTAGCCTGGGTGCTTCTACCGATTTAGACGGATTTTATGTGATACTGAATATCAGAGCGGGAATCTACAAACTAAGATACTCCTATATTGGTTATCAGACCAAAATATTCGATAACGTCGATATCGATGTTGATAAGACAACTAAATTTAATGTGGTTTTAGAATCGGAAGCAATTGCTGGAGATGAGGTGGTGGTAACCGCTTCCCGGCCTATGGTGGAATTTAATCAAACCAGTGTTATATCTACCGTAGGGAAAGAGGATATTAAAGTCCTGCCGGTCCAGTCGCTGAATGAAATTGTTAATTTGCAGGCCGGTGTAGTTGATGGTCATTTCCGGGGAGGAAGATTGGGAGAAGTCCAGTATCAGGTGGATGGAGTGACAGTTAATAATCCCTATGATAATCAATCAACCTTGCAACTTGACCGGTCAGTATTAGAGGAAGTGCAGGTAATCAGTGGTACATTTGATGCCAAATATGGACAGGCCATGTCCGGAGTGGTCAATGCGGTATTGAAAAGCGGTTCCAATCGGTTTGAGTGGAGTGGTGAGATTTATGGAGGCGATTATTTTACTACAGACAACGATCGCTATCCAAACAACAACTTTTATAATCCCACCGAAATTAACAATTTTCAGTTAACACTTGGTGGACCGCTGCCTGTTTCTAAAACCACTTTTTTCATTAACGGGAGGAGGTTTCGTAATAATGGCTGGTTGTTTGGGGATAGAATATTTTTACCGACTGACGAGAACGATATTGAAAACGGGATAATATATCCTACCGGAGACGGTGAAACAGTGGCCATGCAATTCCGGGAGGAGTGGAACGGTCAATTTAAAATCACTAATCAATCCCTTTCCAATATTCAGATCAGCTACCAGGCGATTATTGTTGATCTGGTGCAATCCAGATACAACAATTCATTCCGAATTGAACCAGATGGTATCAAGGAACAGCACACTTTTTCCATAACTCATGGATTAGATTGGACTCATACGATCTCTCCCAAGCTTTTTTATAAATTGAGCGTACGTCAGAATTATTTTGATTATTCGGATTATAAATATGAAAGTGTCTACGATCCCCTATATCTTGAAGCAGGTGAACCTCAAAGTTTACCAAATTATGAATATGGAGCTATTGTGCAGGGGGTGGACATTAGTCGGTTTATTCAGGAAACGAATTCCGGAATTGTCAAAGCTGATTTTACCTGGCAAGCCTATCGTACCCAGCTATTTGAATGGGGATTAGAAGGTCAAATTTCGGAAATGAAATTTGGCAGTCCAGGATTTTTACGTTCAACTATTGTGGAGGGAACTGCAGTGCTGCTCCCGCAGGAAGGAACTAAACCTGAAGATCCCAAAGTGGAGACCTATTATCCGCGGCAGTTTTCTGTTTATATGCAGGACCGGCTGGAGTGGGGTGATTTGATTTTACGGGCTGGTCTGCGCTTTGAATATTTTGATGCCGATGCCACCATACCCAGCAATTTACAAAATCCAGCTAATTCCCTGGCACCTCCAGTTCCTCAATCAGAATCTAAACCAACCTCGAAAAAAAATGCTCTGGCACCTCGGCTTGGATTCAGTTTTCCTCTGTCTTCTACTGCTTCTCTCTATTTTTCTTATGGACATTTTTACCAAATGCCAGGCTTAGGAAATCTATATAATAATTCAAATTATCTGGTACTGGATGAATTGCAGGAAGGGGGAATAGAATATGGCGTACTGGGCAATCCTGATCTCAAACCAGAATTGACCATCCAATATGAGTTTGGATTAAAGCAGGCCTTATCCAACTATATTGGCGCTGAATTATCGATTTTTTACAAGGATATTCGTGATTTACTGGGAGTTGAGTTTGTTTCGACCTATGCTGCAGCGGACTACGCGAGATTTACCAATGTGGATTTTGGCAGTGTATATGGATTTACCTGTCGTCTGACCCAAAAACCCATAGGATCATTCAGTTCATCCTTAGATTATACTTTTCAGTTTGCTTCAGGAAATTCGAGCGATCCCCGCGAAACTGCCAATCGGGCAGAAGCCGGTGAAGATCCCCGTCCACGGGTAATCCCCTTTAATTGGGATCAACGCCATACGCTGAATGCTACCGCCATCTATGCCAAACCGGAAAATTTTTCTGTTAGCACGATTATGCGTTTTGGATCAGGGCAGCCTTACACCCCGGAAATAGGTTCCGGCTATGGAGCAGATCTGGAAACAAATTCTGCCAGAAAATCTCCTTATTTTCTGGTAGACTTAAGGGCGGAGAAATATTTAGGCGTTCCTTTTGCCAATCTGAGTTTATTCTTCAGAATATTTAATGTGTTCAATACTCACTTTGTTAATGGATTTGTGTTTTTTACCACTGGTTCTCCTGATTACACCCAATTTCCGGAGGTCAACCAAGGAGCACTGATTGATCCAAGCCGTTTTTATGAACCCCGAAGGATCGAAATAGGCATAACAATTGGTAACAAATAGTATATTTGACCGACACAAATTTAAGACAAAAAAAAAGGAAACATAATAAAATGCACAGAGGTCTTAACGATTTTCTCTCTCAATGTCTGCTGATAATTGTTTTCATGACCTTTTATATGCCCTTTACCAATTCCCGGGCTCAAAATCTGGCTCCACTGATTCCATTTGAACTGCGAGGAAATGCCCAGTATGAGAGGGAAGGATTGCACGATGCCAATAATATCCGGACTATGTTTTTCAACTTTGGCATGGTCGGAAATTATCCGGATGATCCCATTAATGTGGACCTCAGTATTTTCCATTCAGTGGAAGTTCCCAAAGGGTCTAACGAAAATTATAGTGACGGGATAACTCCTTTTGTATTGGCCAGGATTGTTCAGCAAAATGGATCAGTCGCGTATATCATGGAGACCGGTTATCGAGAACGGC
>MESS01000131.1:12047-16605 GCA_001771055.1 Caldithrix sp. RBG_13_44_9 | reverse complement strand
GGTTTGAGCCTCGTCCAGGCTACTTTCAGGAAGATCCTTCAATTAATCAAGGGCGATCGGTTGCCATGAGCAACGATCCACGTACCTGGCCTGATCAATGGATTGATAAATTGGAAGATCCGAACGACCCGGGCTGGAGTGAAGCCTGGAATGGTTATTTTGGAAAAAGACCGGGGGCAGACCTGGAAAGTTTTGCCGTCTATGATGATCAATACTACGACGCCTGGTTATTTTTCCCGGACAACCGTGATGCCACTGAGGATCCCCTGGAGAGAAGGCGAGGATTGGGATTGAGAGTGGAACAAAGAGGTTTCCAATGGTCAAATCCCCAGGCCCGCAATGTAATTTTCTGGCATTATGATATTACCAACGAAAGCACCACCGACTATATTGACAATATCATTTTCGGAATCTATATGGACTCAGGAGTGGGAGGATCGGCAATTGGTGAAGACGGTATACCGGAATCAGATGATGATAATGCCTACTATGATAAAGAAGCTGGATTAAATCTGGTCTATACCTGGGATAACTATGGTCATGGTGCTAAAGGACCAACCGGTTACCTGGGATATTCCTACATGGAAACACCAGGAAATCCTTTTGATGGTATCGATAATGATGAAGATGGGGTATTAGATGAACGACGGGATGGCGGTCCGGGAATTCTGATTCAAGGTCAGGAGGCCATAAGGGCTTATGTCGAATCGAATTTTGACATAGCCAAGTATGAGAATTTTTATGGAAAATTAGAAAATAGACCTGCATATCAACAAGGTCTCTGGTGGACGGGAGATGAAGATATGGACTGGCTGGTCGAATTCCATGATACTGGTGCCGACGGCATATTTGATACATATGATACCGGAGAAAGGGATGGAATACCAAGCCAAGGTGAACCTTATTTTGATAAAACTGATGTGGACGAATCGGATCAAATTGGACTGACCGGATTTAAAATGAATCGGATCAGACCCGGCCAGGGAACTCCTACCACTCAGGTAGATCAGATTGTTTTTTTTGATGACGGTAAAGAATGGCCGAAACGTCTATATAATCGATTTACCAATCCCGATTCAGCCTTCGATACCCCATTGGTTTTAAATTATAATATCGGATTTCTTTTTGCTTCAGGACCCTTCAAACTGGAAAAAGGAAAAACTGAGCGTTTCAGCCTGGCATTAGGTTGGGGGAAGGATTATCCGGAATTAAAGCGTACCACCCGGGTGGTCCAGCAGATTTATAAAGCAAACTATCAATTTGCAGAACCTCCGCCTTTACCTACGGTGAAGGCTTATGCCGGAGATGGCTATGTGACTCTAACCTGGGACGATCGGTCGGAGAGAGCTTTTGATCCGGTGACGAATATCAATGATTTTGAAGGATATCGCATTTACCGCAGTACCGACCCCTCTTTCCTTGATCCCAAACTCGTTGATCCCCAATCTTCCCAGATTTCCGGGAGCTATTCACTGGTCAATGGGCAGCCTGTTGCCCAATACGATTTGATCAATCACATACAGGATTTTTCACTTACTACAGTCGATGGAATTGCTTATTATCTAGGGGATAATATTGGAATTACCCACACCTTCACTGATTCAATGGTGACCAACGGATTATTATATTATTATGCAGTTTGTTCTTATGATCGGGGTTCTGATTCCCTTGAAATCTATCCCTCCGAAAATGCGATATCAGTCAGTCAGACCTTAAAGGGAGGTACCATTTTGCCTACCAATGTTGTGGAAGTTAGACCCAATCCTCCGGTTGTGGGTTATATTCCTGCCAATACTTCTGAGGTGGATCAAGTTGAAGGACGAGGAACTGGTGAAGTTAAGGTGAATATTTTAAATTCTGAGCTGGTTCCTGATAACCATACCTTTGAGATCCAATTCTACCACCCGCAGGATAGTGTAAAAGCGACAAGTTATAGCCTGATCGATGTAACCGCTGGTGATACTTTATTTGAAACTGGAACGGATTTTGAAGGAAACGGAAAAGGTCCAGTCGGGGCGGGTATTTTACCGATCATTTTTACTCCTGCCACCATTGAGATTGATTCAATCAATTCCGATTTTATTCAGAGGGCCCAGACCAACACTAATCTGACTATCCGGTATTCCACCGCCCTTCCGATTTCTTTGACTAGACCCGGTTTTCCGGAAGATTTGCAGATTATTTTTGGCGATGTTAATCTGGATACCTCTCTTGCAGCCGTGGGTTTACCAGCCAAACCGGCCAAATTCAAAATAATCGCCAAAACTTCCGGTGGAGATCAACAATTAAATTTCCGTTTTTATGACAAGAATAATTCGACCACCCTGGATTTGACCGATGAATATATTGAGGTAGTCACATATGCTTCAGCCAATCCTACAGCTCCCCGGGCAACCTGGAACATCACCCTCGACGTGTCTGGTATAGGAAATGATCCGATCATTCCCGGAGGTGAGGGAGATATTTATAATCTACTGTTAATTTATCCATATAATGATCAGGACATCTTTCGTTTTGTGACCAGTGGACAATATATCGATCCACAAAAAGCAAAAAATGAATATGAGAAGAAACCCTATGTTGTGCCAAATCCGTATTTAGGTGCCGCTACATTTGAGCCGCAGAGATTTGCGGTATCAGGGCGTGGGGAGCGCCGGATAGAATTTCGTAATCTTCCTCAAAATTGTACTATCCGGATTTTTACTATCACCGGTGAATTAGTACAGACGCTTTATCATAATGGAACAATTACCCAGGGATTTATCGCCTGGGATTTGCGCAGCAAAGATAACCTGGAAATAGCACCTGGCTTATATATTTACCATGTGGAATCAAAAGATCTGGGATCATTTATTGGTAAATTTGCCATAATAAAATAAACTTAATTTGGAATCTGATATGACAATAAAAAACTTCACCCCTAAAAGCTTATTTGCTTTTTTAATTATGGTATTTTTGCAAGTCAGCATATACGGGCAAACGAAAGTGGGTACCACAGTAGGGCAGTTTCTGAAGATTGAACCGAGCGCCCGGGGTGCTGCTCTAGGAAATGCTGGTACTTCTTTGACAGGAGAGGCTACCCTGGCGTATTATAATCCTGCCAGTCTGGGTAGACTTCCTCAATCTTCAGTCCAATTTCTTTATAGTAAATGGCTGGCAGACATCAGTTATAATTATGCGGTGGCAGCAATTAAAATAGGCACAATCGGGACTTTCCTCTTGCAAATTACTGCTCTAAATTCCGGCGAGATCGATGTTACTACGGTTGATAAACCTTTAGGAACCGGTGAGCGTTATGATGTGACCAATTTTGCCATCGGGGGAGGATATGGCAGAATGGTAACAGACCGGGTGGCTGTGGGTTTTCAATTGAACTATTTGAAAGAACGGATCTGGCATAGCAGTCTTTCGAGTTTAGGATTGAATCTGGGTGTGCAATATCAATTGAACAAGAATGGCGCAACTCTGGGAGCCAGTTTTTCTAATTTTGGGCCCCGATCTCGTTATTCGGGAACGGATATTTATATAGAGTATGACCAGAATCGCGATATCTATGGTGATAATGACCAGATCCCTTCCCAATTGCAAACCGAGTCTTTCGGAATTCCAACACTTTTCAGGGTGGGATTTTCTTATCCCTTCCTTCTAAATGAAGCCAATAAATTTTTGCTGGCTGTAGATGCCATGCATCAAAACGACAACAGCGAAAGTGTCAATTTCGGTGCAGAATGGACCTTATTTAAGACTCTTTCTATCCGGGGTGGATACCGCAACCTTCTTTTGGAGGACCTGGAGGGCGGATTGGTACTGGGAGCCGGATTAAATTTCCGCTCCGCCAGTTATTTTCTTTCAATTGATTATGCCTGGGCGGATTATGGATTGCTGGATTATACTCAACGGTTTTCCCTGGGATTAGGATTTTAGCCATGGTTAAAAAAGATAGGAACCTTAGGAAAAAGTATGAACCTTTTTCCAATCAGTATGGATGCTTTTCAGATGATGGACGAGAATTTATCATCAATTCTCCGGAAACTCCCCGGCCCTGGACGAATATCATTTCCAACGGAGATTATGGTTTATCGATCAGTCAGGCTGGGGGAGGATTCTCCTGGCTCACTCATGTCAATCTCAATCGGATCACTCGCTGGAATCAGGATCTAATCCGCGATGACTGGGGCAAATGGTTATATTTGCGGGACATTGACAACGGTGATTTTTTTTCTTTAGCCTATCAACCAGTGCAGGCACCGTATAAAAAGTATCAGGTGAAACACGGACTGGGATACTCTCAATTCATTCAAGACTTTCAAAATTTTCGGAGTGAATGGACTCTTTTTGCTGCTTTAGCTGATCCGCTGGAGATATGGATTTGCACTATTAAAAATACCTCCCGACGAAAAAGAAGCTTTCAACTCACTTCCTATTTTGAATGGAATCTTGGTGCTGCTCCTGATAATCATCGTGAATTCCATAAAATTTTTATTGAGACTTCCTTTGACAATAAATTAAATTCACTCATGGCAACCAAGTATTTATGGGAAGTACCTTCCGAACGCGG
>MESS01000131.1:9604-12034 GCA_001771055.1 Caldithrix sp. RBG_13_44_9 | reverse complement strand
GAATGGCCTTATCTGGCTTTTTTTACCTCCGGTAGTAAGCCAAATGATTGGGATACCAGTAAAGATTTCTTAATAGGCAGATTGGGTAGTTATCAGAATCCACGAGGCATAAAATCGGGACAATTTACCCGATCCAGCGGCCGATTTTTAGACGCGGCCTCATCTCTAGCAATAAATATCCAGCTGCAGGCCGGTCAGACTAAATCAATTGTTTTTTTACTCGGAGCAATCCCATTCGACCATCAACATCAAGATACATCTCTCGTCAGTACCTATATCCAGAAATATGCCGGCATTAAAAAGGCGAAACGTGAATTATCCAATGTTCAAAAATATTGGGATTCATTGATCAACCGAGTCCAGGTGAAAACACCAGACACCTCCTTCGATTTATTGACCAACATCTGGTTGAAATATCAAGTCCTTTCTGGACATTTGTCAGCCAGAACCGGCTATTATCAACAATCTGGTGCCTATGGTTATCGCGATCAACTCCAATCCAGTCAGATCTGGTTGCTGCTTGAACCGCAGCGGATGCTGATCCAGGCCAAGTTAAATGCCAGGCATCAATTTAATAATGGAACCGTGTTGCATTGGTGGCACCCCTTAACTGAAAAGGGACTCCCCACCCGGATGACTGATGACTTGCTCTGGCTTCCGTACATGTTGTCCCGCTATTTCGATGAGGTGGGTGATTTTTCGGCTTTGCTGGAAAAAGTTCCCTTTTATGACCAGGGCGATGCTACCCTTCAGGACCATTGTCTGCGGGCGATTCAGGTGGTCCTGGATCGTTTCAGTCCCCGGGGTCTTCCTTTGATCGGAGAAGGGGATTGGTGTGACGGATTCAGTGCAGTGGGCCTGGATTGGAAAGGAGAAAGTATTTGGCTGGGAATGTTTTTATATCTGATCCTGGAAAGTTGGGCCAAAATTCTGGAAAAATACAGTCCACACCCTAACTTGCAACAGTCACATCTTTATAAGCAAAGAGCACAAAAGCTTAAGGATGCAATCAATACTCACGGTTGGAATGGAAGCTGGTATATAGCTGCTACCAAGGATAATGGTGTTCCTATTGGGGATCCTTCACAAGAAGACTGCAAGATCTATTTAATGTCCCAGACCTGGGCAGTTCTTTCGGGGGTAGCAAACGAGGAGCGAAAAATAAAAGTCATTGAGGCTATTACCAAATATTTAGAAAACGATAATGGTTTTCAACTTTTAGCTCCCGCCTTCAGGAAGGCCGATCCGGAAATTGGATATATTACCCGTTATGCACCTGGCTTGCGAGAAAACGGCGGAGTATACACCCATGCTGCCACCTGGGGAGTGATGGCGCTGGCTCAAGCAGGCAGGGCCGATGATGCTTCGCGTATCTTCCGTAAATTAAATCCAATTGTGCAATCAACCGAAAATGTCGAGCGTTATGTAGCGGAACCTTACGTATTACCAGGAAATATCGATGGCCGGGATTCCGAATATTATGGCAGGGCAGGGTGGACCTGGTATACCGGTTCAGCCAGCTGGTTATTTACTATTGCCTTTGAATCAATTTGTGGAATACAGGCTACGGTTGCCGGTCTGAGATTGAATCCCTGTATTCCCGCTGCCTGGCCTAAAATTGAACTGCGTCGTACATTCCGCAAAGCCGATTATCATATCTCAATTGAGAATCCACATCATCTGAACATGGGTATTAAAGAACTATTCCTTAATGGCAAGAAAATTAAAGGCAATATCATTCCTCCTCAACCTGGAGGTACTCATGAAGTGAAGGCGATCATAACCGGGATATAGCAATGCATTCAATTCATAAGATTTTTTTGAATTCTTTCTGCACCAGGCACAGTAAATAAGGTTTTAAAATTATCCTGATTGAAGGAAGATAAATGCCCAAAATCATCCTTCTCCTATTGATGTATTTATGCATTTATTTTGTTTCGCTATCCTGCCAAAATAAGAAGGATCCAGCAAACAATTTACCACTCAAAAAAAATTATTCCTTATTACAAGTTGATCAACAATTTTTGGATACTTTGCAATATCGTAGTTTTCTGTATTTTTTACATGAAATTAATCATGCCAATGGATTGGTTAAAGATCGTTCAACTCCATATTCACCCGCCAGCATTGCTGCCGTCGGCTTTGCTTATCCGGTGTGGGTAATTGGAGCTGAGCATGGATGGATTAGTCGTGAAAAAGCAGCCGAATTAACCCTTACTTCCATTTTATTTTTTCTAAAATCCCCCCAAAGCATCGCCAAAGAGGTTACCGGTTACAAAGGTTTTTATTACCATTTTTTAAAAATGGATAATGGTAAAAGAGAATGGGACTGTGAATTATCGACTATTGATACTGCCTGGCTCATAGCTGGAATGAGATGCGCAGCCCAATATTTTAACAGGGACGATAAAACCGAAATTCAAATTCGCC
>MESS01000131.1:1830-9535 GCA_001771055.1 Caldithrix sp. RBG_13_44_9 | reverse complement strand
CCTCGACTATTTCTATGGGATGGACCCCTGAAGAGGGATTTAATTCTTTAGGCTGGTATGGCTACAATGAAGCCCTGTATATGTATATACTGGCAGCGGGATCCGGATATGAAGGCGCAAGACGTGCATATCAGCAATGGTTGAGCACTTACCGCTGGGAAGAACCTTATCCGGGCCTCGCCCACGCTGTCTTTCCTCCATTATTTGGACATCAGTTTTCCCATCTCTTTGTAGATTTCAAAAATTTGCGGGATGATTATATGCTGAGGAAGGAAATAGATTATTTTGAAAACTCCCGTCGTGCCGTTTATACTCAATGGGAATATGCTATTCAAAATCCCTTAAACTGGGTGGGTTACGATTCCACCACCTGGGGTATTTCTGCCTGTGATGGACCTGGAGAAAAATATAACACTGATAAATTCAGATTTTATGGATATGCCGGTCGGGGAACTTCCGGACCTAACCATGTTTTTTTTGATGATGGAACTATCACCCCTTATGCAGTTGCTGCCTCACTCCCTTTCGCACCTGAGATAGTTATCCCAACATTAAAAAGTATGTTCCGTCGTTTTGCTGTAAAAGGCTTGTGGAATCAATATGGGTTTGTGGATGCTTTTAATTTAACTGCCAACTGGTTCGATACCGAATATCTGGGTATTGATCAGGGACCTATTGTCATTATGCTGGAGAATTACCACAGTGAGCTAATTTGGAATTATTGTATGCAAGACCCGGTAATCAAGAAAGGATTGGATATTTTAGGATTCAAGACATCACAGTCAAACTAAATAAAGTGCTTAAACCACTTAATTGATTTAAAAATGATGAGAAGAAATCAAACTATTATTCTACTGGTTTTTTTGATATACGGGTTTGACTTTCTCGCTGCTCAACCCCGGATCCTGGATGCTTTTAATTCCCTCGCCGGCTGGCAGACCATTGCTTCAGATCAGGTAAATATTCAAACCCAATTACTGGAGGGATATTCAGGAACGGGTATCAGAATAGATTTTGATTTCACTACCGGTGCCGGATATGGCGGCATCCAAAAAATTTTGCCGGTTGAACTGCCTGAGAATTTTCAATTTTCTTTTTATCTGAAAGGTAACGCCCTTCAGAATAACTTAGAATTCAAACTCCTGGATAGCAGTGGTGAAAATGTCTGGTGGTTGAATCAGAGAAATTTTGAATTTCCCAAGGAATGGAAAAAGATTACCATTAAAAAACGTCATATTTCTTTTGCCTGGGGACCTGCCATAGATAAGACCCTTCGAAAAGTGGAACGAATTGAATTCATTATTGCTTCTGCCACTGGAGGGAAGGGGACTATTTACCTGGATCAATTGGTATTTGAACCATTGGAAATACCTGATCTCAACCCTCCAGAACCAACTTGTGAAGCAAGCAGTACCCGTGATAAAAGACATTCCTGCAAATATCTACTTGACAGAAATCCGCAAACTTCCTGGTGCAGCAAGAAACAGCCCGAGAGTCAATTTCTGTTAATGGATTTTACCAAATACCGGGAGTTTGGCGGACTTATCATCGACTGGGACAGTCTAGATTATGCCACAGAGTACGAAGTTCTGGTATCCAATGATAAAAAAGAATGGACCTCTGCTTATCAGGTCAATTCAGGCAAAGGCGGCCGGAGTTATATTTATCTGAAAGATTTTGATTCCCGGTTTATCAAAATAAAGTTTTTAAAAAGCAGCCGCAGCTTGGGATATGCTATAAAAGATATCGAAATAAAGAATCTTGAATTTTCACATTCTAAGGAAAGTTTTTTTTCAGCGATTGCCTCGGAAAAATCTCGCGGGCATTTTCCCCGCTATTTATATAATGAACAATCCTATTGGACGGTTGTGGGAGCTAATGACGACCACGATGAAGCCCTTGTTAATGAAGAAGGGATGATCGAGGTCGACAAAAACTGTTTCTCAATTGAACCCTTTCTTTTCCATCAGGGGAATCTCACAACCTGGAATGATGTCCAGTTGAAACAGACTCTGGAAAAGGAATACCTTCCCATTCCTACAGTGGAATGGTCCAACCTGGATTTTATGCTGTCAATCCAGACTTTTGCAACCGGAGCAGCGGATAGTTCCATCCTTTTTATCCGGTATAAGTTAACCAATTTGAAGGAGAAACGATTTTCTGGCAGTCTTTATTTGGCCATCAGGCCATTTCAGGTAAATTCTCCCTGGCAATTTTTGAACAATCCCGGTGGAGTAGCTAGAACAGAAAGCATTGATTTTTTCAAGGATACAAAAAGGATTCAGGTCAATCAAAACAAAACCATCTACCTTTTATCTCAACCAAGCGATTTTGGGGCAGTTGAGTTTGATGAGGGAGACATAACTGATTATCTGGAGGATAATCGGCTGCCGGAACATCAAACTGTAAAAGATCATTTCGGTCATGCTTCTGGTGCATTAAAATATAAAATTGAGGTTCCGGCTGGTGGCTCTAAGGAGATTTTTCTGGCTGTCCCATTTCACGAAAAGTATGAACAATTTCCTGAACTTTCAGATAAATACTCTGTATCGAACTTTTACTTGCAAAAATTAACGGAGATTTCAGATTATTGGGATTCAAAGGTAGGCCAGGTTCGCTTCAAACTTCCACCATCAGCTCAATCCATCATTAATAGTATCCGTTCAAATTTGGCCTATATCCTGATTAACCGGGACGGTCCAGGAATTCAACCGGGTTCGCGCTCTTATGAAAGATCCTGGATCCGCGATGGCTCTCTCACTTCATCGGCATTACTCAAAATGGGTATTCAACCAGAAGTGAAGGAATTCATTGAATGGTACAGCACCTTCCAGGCTGCTGATGGGAAAGTCCCCTGTGTAGTTGACCGGCGGGGTCCTGATCCGGTTCCGGAAAATGACAGTCATGGGCAATTGATCTTCGCTATCATGCAATATTTCCAATTTACCAGGGACACTACTTTTCTGCGGGAACAATATCCTCATATCAGGATGGCAGTAAATTATCTGGAATTTTTAATGGATCAACGGTTAACGGATTTCTATAAAAATGGGAATGATTCACTGCAATCGCTGTATGGTTTATTGCCGGAATCGATCAGCCATGAAGGATATTCAGATAAACCCCGGCATTCATATTGGGATAATTTTTTTGCTCTGAAAGGATTAAAAGATGCAGTTGCTGCTGCCCGATTATTGGGAGAGCGGGCTGATGAGGAAAGATTTATTTACCTGCGAGACAATTTTCAAAGAAATCTATATCATTCTATTACATTGGCAATAACACGAACTGGAATTGATTATATACCAGGGTGTGCTGAACTTGGCGATTTCGATGCGACTTCCACAACCATAGCCCTCTCTCCCTGCAATGAACTGAATAACCTACCACAACAGTTTGGGCAAAATACTTTTGACCGTTATTTTACTTATTTTACCAACAGGTTAGATCCCGCTTTTAACTGGAAAGATTATACCCCATATGAAGTCCGGTTGATTGGATCTTTTATTTATTTGAATCAACCAGAACGGGCCCATCAATTGATGGAGTTCTTCTTCAAAGATCAGCGACCCAATGGCTGGAATCAATGGACTGAAGTAGTACGAAAAGGTTATCGAACGCCTGGTTTCATTGGCGACCTGCCGCACACCTGGGTAGGATCTGATTTCATCAATGCTGCCAGATCATTTTTTGTTTATGAGGATGAATCCGATCAATCCCTGGTTATCGGAGCTGGTTTAAACGCTTCCTGGTTTGATTATCCATCTAGCATCGAAGTGAACAACCTTCCAACCTATTATGGGAATATAGACTATTCAATCATAAAAAAAGAAAATAGTTATCAGGTTAAAGTATGGGGAGATGTAAATGTCCCGGCTGGTCAGTTTAAATTGAAAAATTTCTGGGGAGAAAAAATAAGATCTGTATTAGTGAACGGTCAAAAAATTGCTAAATATGATCTGGATTATTTTTATTTCTCTGAATTTCCAGCAACGATAATTATAGAGTAGAATGAGCTAATCCAAAATATCAGAGGCTGATAAAATTATCCCCTACTGAAATTCTTTGATTTTGCTATATTTTTAAATAATGATTATTTGTCCAGATAAAAAGAAACCTGCGAGAAATCATATGTCTAAAATGTTGAAAATATGTAAAAGTTGGTTTATCTGCTTAAGTATCATCTTCCTCACCACTTTCTATCCTTATGGAAAATTGTATTCTGATCCACTCCAAGAGTCAAATCCAGATCATTTTATTGACTCTTTACTGTCAATAATGACTATTGAAGAAAAAATTGGTCAATTAAATATGTTCCATTGGCCTTGGTCTGCTCAGGATGATTCTTTTAAGACTGTATATGAAAAAATGATTCGGGATGGAAAAATCGGCTCATTTTTAGGAATTTATGGGGTGAAAAATACAAAGGAGCTTCAAAAAATTGCCGTGGAAGAATCACGATTAGGCATTCCCTTATTATTTGCCTTTGATGTGATTCATGGTTGGAGAACCATTTTTCCTGTCCCCCTGGCAGAGGCGTGCAGCTGGGATCTTGAAACTATCGAAAAAACAGCTCGGGCTGCAGCTGTTGAAGCTACCTCTTCAGGTATTCATTGGACTTTTGCGCCTATGGTGGATATTGCCAGAGATCCTCGTTGGGGAAGAATTGTAGAAGGTTCGGGAGAAGACCCTTTTCTTGGATCGATGATCGCTGCTGCGCGAGTTAAAGGCTTTCAAGGGGATAAACTTGATGACGAGAATACTCTACTGGCTTGCGCTAAACATTTCACGGCCTACGGAGGGGTAGAGGGAGGACGGGATTACAATACGGTTGACATTTCCGATAGAACACTCTTTGAAGTCTACCTTCCACCTTTTCATGCAGCTGTTAAAGCTGGGGTAGCTACCATAATGGGCGCATTTAACGAAATTGCCGGCGTGCCTATGCATGCAAATGAACAACTTCTGACGTCCGTATTAAGAAACCAATGGGGCTTTAACGGATTGGTTGTCAGCGATTGGACAGCGATTAAAGAACTTCAATCACATGGGGTTGCCGCTGACCCGGCGGCTGCTGGCATGCTGGCTTTACGAGCTGGAGTAGATATCGACATGGTGAGTGGAATATATCTGACGGAACTACCAGCCTTGGTAAAAGCAGGAAAAATTTCCGAAGACCTGATTAATCAGGCGGCCCGTCGGGTTTTAAAGGCAAAACATGCTTTGGGTTTATTTAATGATCCTTTCAAATATCATAATATCCAGAGAGAACAGAATAATATTTTGAGTGCAGAAAATTTACAACTGGCTCGTGATATGGCCAGAAAATCCATTGTGTTATTAAAAAATTCGGCCAATATTTTACCCCTTAAGAAAAATTTAAAAAGTATAGCCCTCATCGGAGGACTTGCTACAGACCAGGTGTCTCCGCTCGGAGCCTGGGCTGGTATTGGAGATACCCATGATGTGATTTCCATTCTGGAAGGGATCAGAGGTGCGGTTTCTCCCAAAACAAAAGTATCTTTCCAGGCCGCCTATGACTCCAATGGTTTCGAAAATTATGGAGAATTCCAGAAGGCTTCAGATCTTGTAAAAAAATGCGATGCAGCAATCGTGGTACTCGGAGAACCGGCCCAGATGTCAGGAGAAGCAGCTTCCCGCGCTGACATTGGTTTGCCGGGTGATCAGACCAGATTAATCCGAATGTTAGTAAAAAATAATAAGCCTCTCGTTTTAATCCTGATGAATGGCCGTCCCCTTGCTCTGGATGAAGTGGCCGAGGAGACATCGACAATTCTGGAAACCTGGCATTTAGGGGTGCAAATGGGAAATGCCGTTGCTGATGTTGTATTTGGAGATTACAATCCCAGCGGAAAATTGACCGTAACCTTTCCCCGCACTAACGGTCAAATACCTGTTTATTATAACCATAAGAATACCGGAAGACCACCGGATTTTAGTGATCATTATACTTCAAAATATATTGATATCCCCTGGACACCTCTCTATCCATTTGGTTATGGACTGAGCTACACCACTTATAGTTATAATGACTTAAAATGTGACAGAAGATCCATGATCATTAACGACTCACTTCTGATCAGTGTTCAGGTAACAAATAATGGACCGTGGGAAGGTGAAGAAATTGTGCAGTTGTACCTTCAAGACGAAGTAGCCAGTGTGACTCGCCCTGTTAAAGAGCTAAAGGGATTTAAAAGAATTCATTTGAAACCAGCTGAAAGTCAAAAAGTAGAATTTTTAATTACCCCAGATATGCTTAGTTTTTATGATCAGCGAATGATGAAAACTGTTGAACCAGGTAAATTCAAAGTATTCATTGGTGGAAGCTCGGAAAATACCATTGAACAAACTTTCGAATTAATGCAGTAAACCAGTCTTCCTTTATTGGAGTTCTTTATGAAGATAATTCTTCCGGTCTGGTTATTTATTTGCATTTTTAATGTTGTAAAAACGCAAACGCTCAATTATGATCATATTTTTTTCGACAACAGTTCAACGAATTTTTCCTATTACTATTCAAAAGGAATTGTTATCGCCCCGAGTGAATTGGAAATGGTGCGAGATAAAATTCCAGTAGAAAATAAAATATTTCATACTCCACCGAATAGTCTGAGACTCACCTGGCAGTCTCAGATAGGCGGGAACTGGTCGATGGCGATTAACACCAAGAAGTGGAGAGGAAGAAAAACTTTATTTGTCGGAGATACATTATCTTTTTGGTGCTATTCTGAGAAGATAATTCCGGGCATTGAATTACCATCAATGACCTTAAGAAATAGACAGAATCAAGAAACGCCTCCTTTAAAATTACATAAAATTATTTCAGAAATTCCTGCTCAAAAATGGATCCTGATAAGAATTCCATTCCAGCGTTTTTACTATACTTCTGACATGGTTTCTCCGACTCATCCTGATACCTTTGATTTTTCAATAACAACTTCAATTCTGTTTAGTCAGAATACTGAATCGAATCAAACAAATTCATTGTATATCGATGACATCAGGGTTTTCAGTCAGAAATCATCTAAGATTGAATATCCTGAAGCTCCAAAAGGGATAGAAGCACACGGGTATGACCGCCATATAGACTTAACCTGGCAAGCGCCTGCCAATTGTGATGTGCAATATTATCTGATTAACCGTTCACTGGATGGAAAACAATATCTGCCTGTTGGAATTCAAACTGGAGATATCTGCCGTTATAGTGATTACATCGGAGAATCAGATAAAAAGGTTTTTTATAAATTGTGCTCAGTTGATTACCGGTACCACGAGTCAGAATTATCTGATCCGGTGAAAAGTAATACCTCACCTCTCACTGACGAAGAGTTGTTGACCATGGTGCAGGAAGCATGTTTCCGGTATTATTGGGATGGCGCTAATGCCACATCGGGCTTAGCGGCAGAAAATATTCCAGGACAGGAAAAGTTGATCGCGATCGGGGCTTCCGGATTTGGTATTATGGCAACCATCATAGGAATTGAGAGAGGTTTTATCACTAGAAGTCAGGGGCTAGACCGATTATGGAAAATGATTAATTTTTTAGAAAAGGCTGACCGCTTTCATGGTGTTTGGCCACATTTTTTAAATGATGAAACCGGTAAGACAGTACCATTATTCGGGAAATATGATAATGGCGGAGATCTGGTAGAAACTTCTTTTTTGAGCCAGGGATTATTAACAG
>MESS01000131.1:386-1822 GCA_001771055.1 Caldithrix sp. RBG_13_44_9 | reverse complement strand
TATTTCAACGGTCCATCCGCGAGTGAAAAACAATTAGTGGCTAAAATTTCTAAACTTTGGGAGACCATCGAATGGGATTGGTATCGCAGAGGAGACAATGGTTCATTCCTGTATTGGCATTGGTCTCCGGATTTTGAGTGGAAAATTAATCATCCCCTGGTAGGCTGGAATGAAACCATGATTGCCTATTTATTGGCTATTGCATCTCCCACTCATCCTGTGCCAGCTGAAATGTATTATTCCGGATGGGCCGGGCAATCGACCAGAGCGATAGAATATCGTCAGAATTGGGGGAGCACCACCGAAGGGGATCATTATTACAACGGCCATACCTATTTTGGATTAAAACTCGAAGTAGGGGTGGGAAGTGGAGGCCCATTATTTTTCACGCATTATTCGTTCATGGGATTCGATCCTCATAAATTAACAGACTGTTATGTCAATTATTTTGACAACAATCGGAATTTAAGTTTAATTAATCGGGCATATTGTATTGCTAATCCCGGAGGATTCCTGGGATATAGCGGAAATTGTTGGGGATTAACAGCGAGTGATGATCACCTTGGCTACCATGCCCATGATCCATCTCTCAGGAATGATAATGGTACTATTACCCCGACTGCAGCTCTGGCAGCCTTTCCTTATACTCCTGAAGAATCAATGTCGGCCTTAAAATATTTCTATTATGATTTAGGCGAATCGTTATGGGGCATTTATGGATTCCGGGATGCCTTTAATTTAACTGAAAATTGGGTATCTGACATTTACATGGGTTTAAATCAAGCTCCCACAGTAGTGATGATAGAAAATTATCGGACGGGATTGATTTGGAAGTTATTTATGTCCAATCCCGAGATAACATCGATGTTAGAAAAAATTAATGTGATCACCAATAGGATTGAAAAATAAAAATCTATGATTTTTCGAATTACTTGGAGTAATAAAATTTTCAATTTTTTTCTTGACAATTTTAGGAAAAAAAACTAAATTAAAAATGTAAACGTTTACATTTTTATCATTTTCAATTTTCAAGATTAGAACAAGATAATAATTTAATATAAACGTTTACCAAGATTCCTCATGAATAAACAATGCTGTGACAACACCAATTGGGCTGAACATAATCATCAGAATGATTCAGAAATGATTCTGATTGCTATCGACAGCGATTCCTCAGTAATCAATTCTATCAGTAAAAAATGTTTTTAAGATAGAAGCGAGCTATCATCAAAATTTTTAAAAAGAAGTGACATCAATAAACTTCAAATCTCTGGATTTTTTAATCCAGAGATTTGATAAACTATTACCCATAACTTTTAATTTAGGAGGAAACTACTATGAAAGTTTTGTTAACGGTCATTTTTATGATGTTTGTACTCCCGGTTTTATCAACCACTGGAGTGATGGCTCAGAGTCATGTCGATCCGCCCTTTTTA
>MESS01000131.1:0-216 GCA_001771055.1 Caldithrix sp. RBG_13_44_9 | reverse complement strand
AACCATCGTTCGTATTCTCCATTACGGTCTTGATCTTTACATCTCGCTCCAGTCTGATGATCATTCTGTCTGCCGGTTTGATGGAAGCTGGGAAGGAGATGGATTATTCATGAAAATTAATGATGCAAGTGGTGCTGCAATAGAGTATAAACTCTATTTCAATTTGGCCGGTGTAAATCCGGATATTCATTATGAAGGTCCTTCATCTGGGGAAGG
>MESS01000130.1:27113-27291 GCA_001771055.1 Caldithrix sp. RBG_13_44_9 | reverse complement strand
TGGACCAGCCGCGGTGAGATAGAGCCGGTCAGTGGATTTTCCGAAAGGAACAATATTTGAGAGAAACAGGGTGTCCGAAGAAAGATTTTTGAAATTGAGCAATGCCTTCCAGCCGGTCTGGAATTTTTTGTCAATCACTATTTTTACCTGAATGCGCTTCGGCAAATTAAAAATGAAT
>MESS01000130.1:23263-27087 GCA_001771055.1 Caldithrix sp. RBG_13_44_9 | reverse complement strand
ATCCGAAGAATAATAAGTGGTATCATTGATATCCAGACTGAATAGTGGCACAATTTGAGGTAATTGAATGAATCCACCATCATTCAACCGGAAGCTTGGTATGGTAAGACCGTCCCGAGTGGCTAATGATAATTCACTGAGAATAACCGGCTTAACCTTCTTATCGCTGGCCAGTAGCGGAACCATAAAGGTCAGACTAACTATCAGCAAAGAAAGAAAATGATTTTTCATATCGGCCTTTTTCACTGGGTGAATATGGTAAAGTTGTGATTCATAAATTCATTATCTGGACTTGTGGGTATGGTAATGATAATCCGATCCTGCTCCAGCACTGCTCCTTCTAGCTTTTTTATTTTATCTGAATTCAGTACCGGCATGAAATAAGTTTCTCCTGACAAGCCTTCAACGTTTACGGCTGTTTTTTCAACGGAAGAATGGATAGATAAAATTTTCAAACCCTGGTTGGAATCTCCAGTGTGACTCACCGGAATCACCGGCAGCAATTCCAGAGCCGGCTCAATTTTCATCTCAATCACCATCTCTGGCACTATCATGGAAATCTCAGCTGATATAGCCATATTTTGCAGATAGTCCTGAATATCAAATTTCAGTTCATCCCCATTTAAGGTGAGGGATAGAACTTCAGTCCCTTTCCCAAGCACCGGAGAAAAAATCATTTTATATCCATCTGCGTTCTCACTCTTCACCGTGCATTTTATTTGCTCTCCTGAACGTTGAAAGTCAATATCAAACCTGGCGTCACCCAACTGATAATTCCTGATGCCCACCTGCTTCCAATCTGCCGGAAATTGCGGTTTGAATTCGATCACTTTTTCTGATACATCACCTTGTAGTCCAAAGAGACCTCGAACCAGCGGCAGAACGACTCCACCGGATGAAAATCCCTGCTGGGAAACCGATTCTTCCAGGGGAATATTAAAAGCACCCGAGAGCACTTCGGGCATCATTCCCAGATGATCAGTGAAAGTATGCTGGGCATTGGATTTTAACAGCTGGAAACCTTGCTGACTGAAGTGGTGCCGATATTGAGCCAGGGTAACCCAACCGGTTACAAACGGCCATACTGCCCCGTAATTATAACCCACCGGATTATAGTAGGTGCTTTTATTGGATATCAGACGTACCCCCCAATCAGTGGTCATATCCGCTGAATTTAATTTCTGTAAGGATTGGTTGGTCTGGTCAGGAGTACCGAGGTTCCACAATAATCCAACACTCAGCCAGGGAGAAATCTCAGTCACGTGTTTTCCATTGGCATTGAAGGCATAGGCATAAAATCCGCCCTCCTGGTACCAGAATTTCTTTTGAAAGGCGTCAAGAGCTTTCTGATAATCCTGTTTTGCTTTATCTCGCAGCTTTTTATCACCCGCTACCGCTGCCAGAGCTTGCATCTCCTGAGC
The DNA here is from genome assembly GCA_001771055.1 of Caldithrix sp. RBG_13_44_9. Classification (GTDB taxonomy): domain Bacteria; phylum Calditrichota; class Calditrichia; order RBG-13-44-9; family RBG-13-44-9; genus RQOF01. The sequence continues at coordinate 25,666 of MESS01000130.1, read as the reverse complement.
AGCCTTTACCCACACTGCCGCCAGGTAGACATCCGTCTCGATACCAGTCAGAGCTCCGTATTCCGATGCCCCCAGTCCGGCTTTTTTATTATCCATCAGTCCGTCACCGTTTTCATCGGTGCTGAGACACCACTGGTAGGCTTTCTGGAGTGAATTCCAGCTATTTTTGATAAAAGAATTATCCCCGGTCATCCTGAAATAATCAGACATTGCTACGATATAGAAGGGAGTAGTATCGGCATGAATAAAACCATAGGGATAATCTTTCCACCAATTGATATAGCCGGCGGCCTGAGAAAGTTCGTGGGCCATTTTTCCATCTTCCCGCTGCCATTTCTGGGTGAATGCCAGGGCATCTTTTACAGCGGTAAAATATCCGTAACTGTTTAAACTCAGGATATTCATATAGGCATCCCCACCGAAGTACCAGCCAAAACCTGGGCGTCCGGAGGTACCTGAGGCATGCAGTCCTGCCAGCAGTCCTTTACCCAAATCCGGATTCTCTGCCAGCAGATTATCATAGGCCACCTTGGCCCACTCAAAGGACAAATCCAGGTCACGATCGGGTGTGGTAATCTGCAGAGTATTTTTTCGCAGATTCTGATAATACTCTGCATTTTTAAAGTAATATTCCGCAGGATTTTGCTGAAGTTTTTTATAGGCAGCGAACAAAGAATCCCGGCTCATCTTGCCGCCGATGATATAAATAGGAATGAATTTGTCCTTCACTTTTGTCGGTTCTTTGATCTCAATCAAAAATTCATTGGGCACATCAGAGAGCATATGAGCCGGGGTAGAGGAAATTCCCACAGCAAATGGACAACCCAGCAATCCCTGATTCTTACGCGTCGGCTCGGAAATTAAATAGGCCTTCTGCTCATCCATCCAGCGGGCATACTGTCCCCCGATCCCGGCCGGCCACATCGGCTGGAGAACCGGTAAAAAACTGCAAACAATTTTTAATGGCTCAGTGGACTGCACCTGTAGAAAAATCAAAGCCGCAGGTTCCTCCACCGGGGTTACATAAATTGACCGAATGGTGAAAGTCTGATAGGTATAGGTCAAGACCGTTGCCTCAGGAGTTACCGCGATGGACTGTACCAGATCTCTAGCCGGCAGAGGGCGAGTAGAAGAACCCAGAAAAAAGGAAAATTCAAAATTGCGAAATAATTTCAAAGGATAGGCCCAGGCTTCAAACGATCCGCTTTCTTCCCCTAAAATAGCAAATTTATGTCCGACCTTTCCGAAGGGTGTTCCAGGTTTAGCCAGCCGGGTCAATTCCAGATCATTGGCTGGCAGATCAAATTGATCGATCAGGCCATCCTGGGCCCATAGTAAAATAGGTAGACTGAATACCAATCCAAAAATCAGTGGAATTATTATTTTCTTCATGATCCCCTCAATTTTTATTGAGTGACATCCAACAGCATCCGGTTTATAATACCGGCCCAGATATATTGTTTATGATAGCCGGCCCATTGTTCATCCGGGCTGTAAAATTCCCAGAACTGGTGATCCTTTTTTAATTGAGCAATCATGTTGGCTGCTACTCTTTGCACTAATTCCTTCGCCAAATCCTTATACCCATACTGCAGTAATCCATCCATGATCAGATAATCCCATTCCACCCACACCGGGCCATTCCAGTAACCTTTTGCATTATAATAGGAGTCATCTGCCGCCAGCGAAGGCACTCCATAGGAGCGCCAGAATTTTTTGGGATCTGATAATTTCTGGATCAATTTTTCCGTCTGCTGGGGAGAAGCAATTCCGGCCCACAAGGGTAAAAATCCGATGATCTCTTCCCGCTTGAGGTCACCCGGTTTTTCGAAAGAAAAATCATTGTCTTTTTTATCCACATGATAATAAAAACCGCTGGATTCATCCCACATATATTGATTGATTTTCTCTGTCCTGCTCAGGGCATCCTGCTCCCATTTCAGTGCATCTTTTTCCTTGCCCAGTTCCCGTGCCATCCCGGCCAGGGATTTGGCCTCCTGCACCAGCATGCAGTTCAGATCCATTCCTTCGAAATTGCTGGGCCATCCCACCTCATCCCATACCGCCACATAGGCGTCACGCACCGACTCCAATACCGCATGCGCGCCCCATTCACACAACCCGTCTTTATCGCTATCCCGGTTTGATACATAGTAATTGTAAAATTTCTGGCTGGAGGCATACATCTCCTGCAGAAATTTTTTATCCCTGGTAATTTTATAGATTTCCCAATTTTGCCAGGCATACCAGGGTGCGGAGGTGGTCAACTGGTTTTCATGGGGAATCGATTCATCCAGATAAGAGCCGGTGCGGTAATTGATGTATCCGTCCGGGTACTGCCGTTCTAAATAGACCCGCTGGGAATTCATCGCACTCACCGGATCCATGAAGGCATAGGCCAGC
>MESS01000130.1:22263-23160 GCA_001771055.1 Caldithrix sp. RBG_13_44_9 | reverse complement strand
GCATCACCTGCCGCATCAGATTAAAGGCATTCCAGTACAGCAACTCCAAATCTTCATCCTGGAAAGCAGGCACCTGGATATTCTGAAACAATTTTTCATTGGCGGTTTGAAAAACATTGATATCAATCTGAGGGAGTCCTTCTGCCCGGGTGATCAGATCGGATGCCGTAGTATCTATCCTGGAGACACCCCGGATCAGTCGCAAATTCTTGCGTTCAGCTGGCTGCAACAGAACGGTGGTCGGCATGGCCAGCACTCTCACCATATCTTTAATAGAAGTATTAATTTGATTGGGATAACGGATATCGGTCAAAAAATCCATGCCAGCAATATTGTTGATTTCCGGTGAGGGCATGCTCCAATGCCCCTGTTGGTCAACGGTAACAACCACATATCCATAAATCTGATCGCCTTCGATATTCTTATCGGTGAAAAACAGGTGGCTGGATCCTTCTTCCTGCAAAGTATAAAAACCATTATGCCGGTAATCGCGCCGGTAAACATTAAATTTGCTTTTCGAATCCGGATATTTCCAAAACAAACGGATCTCGGTTCCACTACCCCAGATATCTTTATTTATTTCTGACGGCGGTTGCGGTAAATGATAATCTCCCAGGATCAGATCCTTCCTGATCAGAGTATCCTGGCCCAAATTTTTTATGGTATCAGTAAGTGCAGCCATCTTTCCGTTTTGGTCAGTAAAGAATTGGATGGTATAAACATCCCCATTTTTCAACTCCCCAAAATTTCCTAACTCAATTCCAAAATAACCATAGGAGGATATGTTTGGATCAGCACTTCCCCAGCGCGGGGCGGTGCCGGTCAATATCTTATCGGGATGACTGGATATGGTCACCAGAATTTCCGGAGTGGAATCACCTGTCCGATACCTTTCTC
>MESS01000130.1:21276-22060 GCA_001771055.1 Caldithrix sp. RBG_13_44_9 | reverse complement strand
TGGGTAAAGGTGATCGCGTTCTGCTGGGAGTGAAACTGAACATCATTGAATACCCGATAATTATTTTTTAAGAAAGGAATCATCTGAAATTTTTGAACCTGGCTGCTTTCATTGCTCAATTGCAGATCCAGCAGGGCATAGTGAGAACTGTAGACCAGGAAACTGGCATCTACCCGGATTTCCGGAAACGGATAATAATAATATCTCACCATATCAGGATAATTCACGGTAATAACCGGTTCTCGGTGCATCGTTTTCAATTCGTAGACATACTGGACACCTCTCTTGAATGCCAGACACAGGTCCCCGCCGGTATCGGTAGTAAAATCCACTCCGCGGGCCGAATCATAAAATAAAAAATGATACCCCTGATCCAGGGTAAATTCGGATCGTTCCATCGCTGCGGCATAGGTGGTGTAAACCGCATCATCCTTGGTGGCAGAGAGATTAGACAGAAATGGCACCTGAACCTGGGCCATTAAAAGAGCATAAATCGCTAAAATACTGATCAAAAAATATTTCACTTTGTTCTCCCATGGTTTACTTCAATTTCAGGTTGATTTTCATTTATATTTATTTTCCTTACGACCAGAAATTTCTGCTATCACTTTATGGCTGGCCGCCTTTTGTGCGTCTGGTAAGAGCGAGACCAATGACAACAAACATGATTTCAACTATCTATATTGCATAGTATAGCTGATTTCATTCCATCATATAATCAACCGCTTTAAGTACAAGAAGTATCGTTCCGAAAATAATCAGGGAGAGTCCAATGGTGCGTCCT
>MESS01000130.1:20630-21200 GCA_001771055.1 Caldithrix sp. RBG_13_44_9 | reverse complement strand
TTTACACAAGGCAGCCACATTTAATTTTACGGTTCCCATGTCGGTACCAGTCTAACAGCGGTGCCTCCTCCGGATACTAACTGCAGAACTAACTTGTCATTTTGTGAGACTTCCAGCAGTTGAGCTTTCACCTTTCCGTAATTTTTTTCGGTATCTGAATCATCTGCATAGATCTGAGCCAGAAATTTTCCATCGCCCAGAAACGAAAGCGGTACTTCCAGGCGGCGAGGCGTCCAGTCGGTCATCGCACCCAGATACCACTCGGCACCATGGCGGCGTGCCAGAACGATATAATCCCCGACTTCACCAGATATAAACCTGGTTTCATCCCAGGTGGTCGGGACTATTCTTAAAAAATCTATCCCGGTCTGACCAAAATAAGAGGCGGGGTGATCCACCAGCATCTGCAAGGAATTTTCATAGACTACATACATAGCCAGCTGATGAGCACGGGTGCCCATGGCCATGGGTGCAGTATACTGCGGTTTGAAATTTTTTTGATCTGCCACTTTGAATGCACCGGGAGTAAAATCCATTGGACCGGCCAGCATCCGGGTGAAAGGTAAAATC
>MESS01000130.1:19245-20621 GCA_001771055.1 Caldithrix sp. RBG_13_44_9 | reverse complement strand
TCCGGATTACAGCGCTCACTCCATTTACTCCATTCCAAACCCAGTACTCCTTCCTGAGTGATAAAGTTAGGATAGGTGCGCCGCAAACCGGTCGGCTTATAAGCCCCATGAAAATTGACCATCAGATGATAACGGGCAGCCTGTCGGCAAACATTTTCATAAAAATTTACCATGTCCTGATCATCACAATTCATATAGTCCACCTTCACTCCCTTGATGCCCCACTGCTGATACAATGGGAATGCCTTGTCCATTTGATCTCGGACACACTGCCAGTTCAACCACAGCCAGATGCCGACATTTTTTTTCCGGGCATGTTGGAGAATTTCCGGCAGATCGATTTCGGCAATGGTGGTGGTAATATCCTCATCAGGGGTGTCATGCTTCCCATACCACTCTGCATCAATCAGCATATATTCCAATCCCAGCTCAGAGGCAAAATCAATATAGTATTTCATGGTAGCGGTATTCATTCCGCCTTTAAAGGTACGTCCTTCCACCACCCGGTCCGACCACCAGTCCCAGGACACTTTCCCGGGTTGAATCCAGCTGGGATCTTCCAGCCGGCACGGCTCACTCAGGCTTAACACCACATTGGATTCAATCAATTTGCCGGGATGATCTGCAATCATGACCACCCGCCAGGGCAGGTCATGTGGTAATCGAATTTTAGCGGCCACAGTAGTATCACTACGTAAGGGTGCCAACTGACTCACCAAAGAATTCTGTTCTCCCAAGAAAGGAGAAAGATACATTCCGGGATAATCGTGCAGATCAGCTTCGGTGATGGCGATCCAGGGACCAGAATTCAATCCAATTAACAGCGGTAAAGCGATCGGCCGGTCAGACTTGAGCTGGGAGGTGGAAGTAATCTCATAATTATTTTCATACGGGGTTTGAAAATTTTTTAAAGGTAAGGCATAAGCCGTGCTGGTCGGCAGCCGGAAAAAAGTCTGTTCCTGTTGAATGACCAACTCCTCCAGGCCAGGAAATCGGCAAATGCTCAGGCGGAAAGCTGCAGCATCGTTATAAGCCCGGATGGTTAATAAAAATTTTTGTTTTTTCCCGGAGTTTCCTTCCAGAGTCAGTTGCAGTTCATTGCACTGAGTAAGCAGATATTTTGATTTCCCGTACAATAATTCGGATGACTCATTGATACTTTTTCGGATGACATCGGTACTGACCAGGTCGGATCCGAATATTTCCCCATCAGGCAGAAGCAAATAGAGCGGAGATGGATGGATGATTTCTTTTTGACCATAACGAATCAGATAGTATAAAAAATTGCCGTTTAACAAAGGTTTCTCAAAATATTTTACCCCTGTTTCAATAACCACCTTTCCATCTGGTGATTGTACCTCTTCAGCGAAACCAGC
>MESS01000130.1:18982-19188 GCA_001771055.1 Caldithrix sp. RBG_13_44_9 | reverse complement strand
GAACCAGTGCCATACCCAGACTGAAAATAGTTACAATCGTAATTCCCAGCATCACTTTCTGCAGCGATATGGCCAGCAGTAAAATTACCAGAGCCTTAGGACAGGGAACAATCCCGCTGGAAATCCCCAGAGAAACATTACTCCAGACTGAAATATTTGGATCGCTGGAGGAATGTAAATGTCGATGCCGATGGGAATGATTAGAG
>MESS01000130.1:12240-18820 GCA_001771055.1 Caldithrix sp. RBG_13_44_9 | reverse complement strand
AGCCACAAACTCACTTTTTCGGACCAGAACACGTCCATCACTACAAAAGCTGCAAAACCGATGAGTATCACACTGAACACATGAGAAAAGGTAATCGTAAGAGCCAGCACCACTGCATCCCTCACCCTTCCGCGTGCCCCCACTAAATAGGCTGCCATCAGAGATTTTCCATGACCGGGACCCAGAGCATGAATCGCCCCCAGTAGAAAAGCCGCTCCCAGAATCAGCAACAAAAAAAGAGGACTGAGGTCCGGTCGATATAGTGCTTCTTTGACAAAATCTTCGCTCATACCGATGCCTCTATAATACCCTTACCTTTATCTTGATGGCAGGATAAACCATTTTCTCACTGGCAGTGGGGGATTTTTCAAAGAATACTCCATAAATCTGGGCCATATTATCCTTTTGCCTGATCCGTCCTGGAAATGTGGAAATAAAAGTGATATTCGGCTCTCCGAATACCTGAATCTGTATAAAGCGCCGGATGGCCTTTTCCTGCTCCAAAGTAAATTCGACCTCATCTTTAGCCATTCGCAGAAAGTGGTTGCCAACTTCAAAGAGTACCCCGGGATCGATCACCAATTCCCGTTCACCAGCATTTAGCTCAAACTCTCCGGTAGAAAGAATGATCTCGACATAAAGCGGTGCCAGCAGGGAATCCAGCATCAGGCTGGGACCAAAGGCTGCCACCACTTTCATTGAGACGGGTTTGCCATCCACCTGCAGAAAATGATTTTCCAAGCTCTGGTTCGCAGTTTGTTTATATAATGTAAAAAAATCTGTGATCTCTTCGGAACTCAGGATGTTATCTGAATTGGTATCGATGATGAGGCGGATGTGAGGCGCAATCTGGCCCAGGTAAATCGACTCATATCTGATCAATAAAAAATTCTGATTGATTTCAATCCGGATATTATCCTTCATCTCCTCATTGGCTTTGGAAAAAATGTAACCATGTCCAAAGCTCGAACTGAGATTAACCAGTAAAAAGAGGATAATTTTACATTGAAATATTTTCATCTTTATTACTGCATCAACATCATTTTTCTGATCTGTAAAACTTCATTCGATTGCTGGAGCCGGGCAAAATATACTCCGCTGGGAAGAAAATGGCCAGCATCATTTTTCCCATCCCAAATTATCCTATGACTCCCGGCAGAGAGATGTCCTCTTTCCAGACTGCGAACTTTCTGCCCCAGGATGTTATAAATTGATAATTGAACATCCGCAGCTGCAGGCAGACTGAGAGTTATCCGGGTTGAAGAGTTAAAAGGATTGGGATAATTATCCAACTCATATGCCTGCAAGATTGGAACTGGTTTCTTCCGGCTGATGGTATTGACAGCCGTTGGCTGGGGAATAATGAAGGGATCTCCATTGAAGGTCAATCCATAATACCAGCCCCGCATATCATGATTGTAACCGTGTTCACCCACAAATTGAAAGGTTTTAAAAAATGCTTCCCCAAAAGAAATTCCCCGGGAGAGCTGGGTATAAAAATAATCAAAATGCAGCATGCCGCCGCTGTGGGTACTGCCAATGGTATTTATTCCGCTGGAAGTCTGCAGGGCATAGATAGCTCCGCAATTCAGATCCTCGACATAGCTGCTGTTGCTGCAGGCAAACAGCTGATAAAAATTGGCATTGCTCCCGGAAGGCAGGATCTGAAAGTTATAAAACCACTCATTCTGTGTACCATCATTTACTTTAAAGGCATGGCCGCCAGACCAGGAATGCACCCAGACATGCAGCAAACTGTAATGATCATTGAGACGTTCCCGGTAATCTACTCCTGTGGTAGCATTAATTTCATAAATACATAAGTATTCCTGATAAACCTGGCTGAGATAGAGAGTGGCAATATCATTTCCCCATAAATTCCAGTCATCGTCAGGATAAGCCAGTGCTCTGAACTCCTGCCGGATATCTCCGAGGTCATGCCGGTAATTGTACACTTTATCCAGATAGTTATTAATAATTTCTTCAGCATCTCCCATCCCCGGGGTAGGAATGATCCGGGCTATGATTATTTCGGGTTTTTCGGTAGTCCGGGGATAATCATCATAATGGGTATCATAGATCCCGTCCGTACCCGGCAGCATGGGTCCACTGGAAGGTCTGTATAGATTGTCCTCCCAGATCCCATCCAGATCCATGAAGAAAAGATCGGCTGGATACTCCTGATAGTTGCTGCCGTCAGGATCACAAAATTGAAACCAGGGAACCGGGAAATTCCCAACCAGCAGAGCACCCTGTAAATCATCGATAGCACGCAAGGTATCGCGCAGAGCAGAGGCACCGGGAAATTGCATGGAATATACCACCACTTCCGCCCCCTCCGCCTCCCAATCAGTCACTAATCGGATAATATTGGCCTGTATCGCCGGATATAATTCTGGCTGAATGAATATAGCCCGGACATTTCCTCGCTGACTATGCTCACAAATATCGCGCGATCGACCACTGGTTCTCCCGCTGGAAAGATCTCTGGCAAACAGCAGGTAACCATAACTGTCCAGAGTATCAATTTGACCATCAGTATAACAGGAGTCGATAATTCCTTCGGCTATTTTTTCATATTGAAATCGTGGAAAATTACGAGCCAGGGTATCACTCTGGCTGCGGCGGTAAATGGTATAACTTACTCCCGGCAGCTGTTCCCAGCAGAGGCGGAGAGCTGTACCCTCCCGCGCTAAAGTGAGGCTGTCTGGAGGTACCGGTATGACCAGATCCTGCAGATAAAGGGTCGAGGGCCAGGCGACAAAAGGCAGACCTATAATTTGTTTGGAATAACTCCCCTGCTGCGGAATTTCCGCTGGCTTATAACAACTGAAAATGATATTGAAAGAATCACCAATGGCTATGGCCGGTTGGTTAAAATTACCCAATTCAATCCCGAACCATCCCATCCCGCTTATGTTGGGATCACCAATACTCCAGCGGGGAGCATCATCCGTCAATATCTTTTGATCATTTCCATTCAATAAAACAATAAAACTGGCCTGTGGCGGAAGATCCTGGCACAGATTGCCATCACTATGCCTTACAAAATCTTTGAAGTACGCATAGTCATTTCCGAAAACAAAAGAATCCACTTCCGTTTTCAAAAATCCGGCTGTTCGATAAACCACTTCTCCATCCATGGTTCTTGACTGGGACTCCCAGTCAGCTTTCCACTGCTGGTAGGTCATGGGTAAAGAACCATCAGGTGAGCGCCATTGGGTTCTGACTGGAAAATTAGATTGGGTCAGTCCTGGCTGGATGAGGATCACCGACCACCACAGGAAAAACAATTTTACTGCCAGCTTGATTGTCCAATAAAGAATTTTTCGAAAAATTATCATACTTACCCCCAAAAATGTATCTAGCGCAGGAGGATCATTTTTATTGTTTGCTGGAATTTTCCGACCTGCAGCGTCGCAAAATAAATTCCGCTGGCGGCTGCTGATCCGGACTCATCTACTCCGTCCCACCAGTTTGAATGAGCACCCGCTGGTTTCATTTCCTGATGAATGAGAGTTTTTACTTTTTCACCCAGCGTATTGTAGATGACTAATTCAATCCCGCTTCTTTCAGGTAATTGATAGCGGATCTCGGTGCGGGGATTAAAAGGATTTGGGAAATTTTGAAAGAGAGCAAAGGCATCAATCATTTGACCGGAGTCCCCATCCGGGATCTCATTGGGATCAATGAGGATGAACTGCATCTCATAATTTCCAAGGGAGGTATTTCCCCGCCAATATTCCATATTGAATGCGGTTACCTCTAAAAATCCGTATCCAATTTTTCCGGCGTGTTCTACCCGAATGATCAAAATACTATTGGAATGTCCATAGGTGTGCACAATCGTCCCGGTGGAAGAAAATGGACAGTGACCCAAGGAAACCAGACCGTTCCCCCCCGCCGACAATTGTAAATCCGGGATGTTATCATAATATTTTCCGTACCAGACCCCGGCCTGGGGGGTTGCTCGATATACTTTCACATCGGCATTGGAGAGAATATTTCCCTGGTCATCTTTGAGCAACAGCTGATTCTGTATTGGCAGCTCCTGCATGAATTCGCCGATATTTCCGGGGGCGTTATAATTTCCCAGGATTGCCCGATGTCCAACAATCAGATTCATGGCCGCCGTAGAATATTCATCAATCCAGGTATATTCACCATTCATTAATCCGTGGATCGGCGTCAAATATACCGCATCTCCCATCCGCGGCATATAGGGTGTGCCCACAATCAGCTGGCCGTTTTCCTGGATCCCTACCGTGCTCCCATTTCCATCATCATGTACATTCATTCCGTATAAATCGATCAGGTAACGGGCATGTCCCAGTTCATGCAGGAGTGAGCCCTCAAAGTAAAATGGATTATTCATGGAAGTAGAGGTATGGTTGGCATAGAAGCTTCCATTGAGTAAATCAATATTGAATCCCCACTGCAGATCCACATTGCGGTCATTGAAATTCGGATTATTACTCGGTAAGCCCCCGGCCAGCGGAAGAGCTCCATCCGGCACAACCGTAATTTTATCGAGACGGATCCGGTCCAGTACCCCACTGGGAGAATCCGGATAAATAGCGGCAGCAAACATGGAATTCCAATGCTCAATGTGACGGTGTGCCCAGTCCTCCCAGCAATTTGAACCCACTCCCAGATCTTTCTGATATTGATGAAAATAATCGTACACACTTTGTTCAACATAGAATCCGGCAGTGATGGCGTTGGTATATATCAACAGATCATTATTTTCTTCCTCTTCCTCCGGGATTACATCTGCAGGATCGATCACTAACCTCAGCGCATGTCGCGCAAAGATCCAGGTCCAGGCGTATTCCACCACCGCTGTATCCAGAGCTGCAATGGCAACCTCTCCAGAATCCACCACCATGCCATCCAGGGTCCACCAATAAGAGATCCCGGTCAGACTGGAATCTGCCCAGTTTTTAACCACCGCCCGCCAGGTGACGGTGGAATTGAGGGCCGGCCAGCCTTCCACAGCCGGATTTTCACTTCCCCATACATAAGGAATTCGCGGCAGTCTGGTGATATACTTGATTGAAAGATCCAGGCCAGGCCGGACATATGGATCCTCATTCACCTCCTCGGAATGGGGGCTTCTTATACCTGCAGCTGAAACTGCAAAAAGAATGTATCCATAGTGTTCATTGCTCATGGCCGTGGAATCCTCGAAACTGCTGGAGGAAATTCCATCGCGGATCAACTCGTACATCATACGAGCCTGGCCATCCAGCAGGGTGTCACTGTAAGAACGGCGGTAAAGATCATAAGTCATACCTGGTTCCTGGGTCCAGGAAAGTTGCCGGTAAGAAGTGGAAGAATCCCTGGCAAGAGTAACATTCTGCGGGGCGGCTGGAATACTCATAATTTGCAGATTCAGAAAGACTGGAAAATAGTACCAGGGAATGGCCGTTATCTTCGATTTCAATAGTCCCTGCTGGCCGGTGGAGGTGCAGGTAAAGCAGATAAAAACACTATCACCAGCAGCGATGGCAGGATCACGAAAATTTCCCAGCTCTACCCCAAAAGTGCCGTTCCCGGGGATATTGGGTTCGCCACCGCTGATCCAGCGGGGAGCGTTATCAATTAAGATTTTGCTCTGCTCATTATTCAAGTAGGTGGTAAAACTGCTGACCGGCGGAATATGGGTACATAATTCACCATTGGCATGTTTTACAAAATTTTTAAAATAGACATAATCGTTCCCGCTTTGTCCCCAAACCTGCTGCTGACATAAAATTATTTGAATAAATATGAAAAAATACCAAAGTTGAATTCGCATTGAGTCCTCAAAATTTTATTAAATAGTATTTATAATTTCTTCTTTCAATTCGCGATTAAATTGATCAGCGCAGCATAATTAATTTTTTGGATTGTTGAAATTCTCCGGCTTTCAATCGATAGATATATATACCACTGGCCACCGATTGTCCAAATGAATTTTTACCATCCCATGAAACGGTGTAGGCTCCCGGTGACTGCTCACTTCCTTCCAACTGTTTTACTTCGCGTCCGGTAATATCATAAATCGTCAAAGAAACCATCACCCTTTTAGGTAAATGATATAAAATTCTGGTTTCCGGATTAAATGGATTGGGAACATTTTGAAATAAGCGGAAAGATTTTGGAATACCAGCTGTAAATGGATTAGTACCTGTCTCCGGAATGATAAACCAATTCTCCACCTCTAATGGGTAAGTAGCCGCAGTGGTATGCCCGGACCAATATGCCACATTGAATTCACATATATCAAAAAATTGGTAACCGACGCTATCCCCTTTGGCAATCCTGGCAAACAGGGTTGAATTAGTTCCTACTACCTCAGGATCTTCACTGTATATAGTTGAAAAGGGAGACATTACTGAAATTCCACCGGCATACTGAACGGCCGTCTGGTGGGGAAAAGTATAATAGCCCAGACTGTCAGTATATCCGCGGAATTTCGTAACATTGGAAATAACATTATCCTGTTTTTGATAGATCCAAATTTCAGCCTGTCTTACTCGTGTTCCATCTGGATATTTCACTTCCAGGGAATTCTCCAGGGGAATATCAGCCAGAT
>MESS01000130.1:12135-12223 GCA_001771055.1 Caldithrix sp. RBG_13_44_9 | reverse complement strand
CGCCGTTTGCTCAGATTTCGCAGCAAGCCACCGGCAGAATGATCGGAAAATCCATTTTCATAATTACTGTGCATCAAATAATTATTCC
>MESS01000130.1:11289-12124 GCA_001771055.1 Caldithrix sp. RBG_13_44_9 | reverse complement strand
TACAAAGCTTCCCAGGCGATGGGAGTCAAGGGAGGCGTCTGACCGGTGCGCGGCTCAATCACCTGAAATTGGGGTTGATGGACATCCATCTGGTAAAGGTCAATCAATCCGATTTGATGACCCAGCTCATGCAACAGTGCCCAATCCATTCCGTTGCTCTGGTTTATCACCCACAGGAAATAACTGATGGCCCCGGCATCTCCGGTGAATCCCCACTGTCCATCCCATAAGACACTTTCGGGCGCATGAGTCCCACCAGAAGAAAGACCTCCATTGTGGTAGTATCGAATAGTATCCAGAAAAACTGCTTCTGCCACCCCATTGGGAGTTATCGCAGGATAAATTGCCTGGGCAAAGAATTGATTGATCTGTCCCACATGCACCTGGCTCCAGTCCTCAAAGCTGTATGATCCCATCGGATTCAGGTGGGACTCAAATAAGTCTAAGATATTTTCTTCCACATGAAATTGAAAGGACAGAGCATTTGAACGGATGGCCAAATCATTATTCTGGGTGGTAAGCTCATTGATGGGTGCCTGGGATTGAACCTGGCAACTGATTTTTACCGGAGAAACCGACCAGGGCCAATACAGCCTGGACATGATCCGCTGGCGTGGGAATAAGCGTCCGGAGATTTCACTCTGAACAACTACCGAATCAACCAACCAGGTTATCATGAAACCTTCAACTGTTCCGCCGCCGCTATTGCGGATCAACGCTGTATATTTCATCGGCGCAGCGGAATCGGGATAATGTTTCAATTGTTGGGTTCCAGGAGGCAGGTGCGGATTGTATCCCGGTGGATCGTATTCCACTTCAAAACGTGGATATTTGG
>MESS01000130.1:10987-11257 GCA_001771055.1 Caldithrix sp. RBG_13_44_9 | reverse complement strand
GGATTTCCTCCGGCGAAAGGTACCACCGTGACCTCTGCTTCCTCTGAGGGAATACTTGGAATGCCGATATGATTCCGCGTTACCACCCGGTAGTAATATGTTTGCCCTGCAGTAACCATCGAATCCAGCCAGAAAATAGCACCCGTTTCCCCTGCCCAGGAAAGGGAATCTGGACTAGAACCCGGTTGTTGAGACCGATAGACGTCATAGTGCAGACCGGAAGTATCTCCCGGCTGCCACCAGGTTACTGCTACCTTAAAAGGATTCACA
>MESS01000130.1:10228-10958 GCA_001771055.1 Caldithrix sp. RBG_13_44_9 | reverse complement strand
TGACAGGATGCTCCAGCCTGGTTGGTCCAGTTTAAAAGTCGTTGATTACCAACAGTAATTTCCAGGGTGAGTTGAGTAACGGGATCAGGAATATTTTTGGGCTGCAGGAAAAGTGTGGTTGGGAAGTAATAAAAAGGGATACTGGTAATCTGGGCAGCTAATATTCCATCTTCTCCGGTTTCATTAGCAAGGCAGGTGAAGCGGAAGAACACACTATCTCCGGCCATGACCGCCGGATTACTAAAATTACCAAGTTCCACTCCAAAGACGCCGTGACCGGTAATATTGGGATCGCCGCCGTATTCCCAGCGCGGAGCATTTTCCAGTAAAATTTTACTTTGATCGTTATTCAGATAGGCAACAAAACTCGCCTTAGGCGGAAGGTGGGTACATTCCGTTCCATCGGCATGGCGAACAAAATTTTTGAAGTATATAAAATCATGTTCAATTTGAGCGAATGCCGTATAAACATAGAGCCAGAGTATTAAAAAAAAATTATGAATAAATCTCATTTACCAGATTTAATTTAAAACAATCAATTAAAACCAAAACCAATTCCGAAGCGATGTGTACCCCCCAGCAGACGATAATCACTGTAGGAATAGTCAAACTTCAAAAGATAAGAAGAAACGTTCCAATTTAAACCCCCGCCAAACGAGTAGGTCGCTACCCCGTGATTAATTTCATATCCACCCCGTAAAAACAGAATTTGGCTCCAACCCCATTCTAG
>MESS01000130.1:8775-10013 GCA_001771055.1 Caldithrix sp. RBG_13_44_9 | reverse complement strand
CAATATCTCCTGAAATCGCATTGGCTTTAAAATCTGAGAACAGGGACATGTGTACAAAATTCAGAGTTCCACCAAAAGTGACCCGGTCGGTCAGGAATCTGGAGTAAGATAATCCGAATTTATAGTTGCCTGCATAGAATGTCTCACCGGTTCCTTCCGGCTGCAGGGGGGTGCGTACTTTCATTTCATCGGTATAAAGGGCGATGACTGACAGACCAAAAGCGCCCCAGGTATCAAAATTTTTAACCACTGCCGCAAATTCATGATTAATTCCGGCAAACCATTCGGTATGGGTGAAAACCATATCCATATTTTTAATACGCGAAAGTGCCGCAGGATTGTAATAGGTTGCTTCGGCTCCATCGGCGATTGAAATATAGGCACCAGCCAGGGCAGCTGCCCGGGGACTTACTCCAATTTTTATAAACTGGGCATCGGTACTGCCAGGACGTTCATATTGGGCATTAACTATGAATGGTACAAGTAAAAGCATGAAAAAGAATTTTTGTGACATATGTGGATTCCTGATTTATATTCCAAATTTAAAATCGATTACTTTATGATCACGAATTTTCCCACCTGGATTTTTCCATTTCTTTTATCTTCTACGGTGTACAGGTAAATACCACTGGCGATAGCCTGTCCGATTGAGGATGTCAAGTTCCAGTCTTCAAAGCCTTTTTCCGGATTATTATGCATTATTGTACTGACCAGATCCCCTGCCAGAGTGTAAATCTTAATTTCACACTCCAGGGGAAGATTAAGGAACTGAATTCGCCGATCCTGCTCCATCCATGTTTTCCGGGTACCCTCCGGCTTTTCCCAGGGAGGATTAAAATCATGGTAAGCAATATCACCACGGTAAGGATTGGGAACCACCGCTACCTGTCCCACGGTCTCAGGAGGTGGAGTACCAGGAATTACTATTTTTACATTCCCGGTAATAGTAGATTCCTGCGATGGAAAAAAAGTTACCGAGTCAGGTTTGGAGTAAGCAGTAACACTATAGTAATACTCAAAATTATTCAAAAGGCCCAGATCACTGTATTCATATTCTAAACCGATGTTTGGCCCATATTGGTTATCCGGGAGATCATATTCACCCAGAAGCGTCCATGGTCCGGAAGCACTGCTGCTGCTCTTATATAAGCGATAACCTTCGAATGGCTTCATTTCTCCATCCCCCCGGTTAGCATCGGTGTAATCTTCCGGATTTACATCACCGGGTTGTGGTCTCC
>MESS01000130.1:8397-8755 GCA_001771055.1 Caldithrix sp. RBG_13_44_9 | reverse complement strand
TTCAATATCCTGCCGATCCGCCATAATTTCTCCGCTGCTCATCCCTATTTTATAAAAGAAGGGGTCTCTGGCAAAACCAGCTAGATCCTCATGGTCGTACCATTTGAAGGTCCAAATCAGAGTACTATCAGTCGGCTCTAAAATCTTTAAACCAATAGGACTGATGGCAGTGCCATCATTTCCGCCAATGTTATCCTCTCCTACCGCCAATAGTTCTTGAGGATAAAATAAAGTCCATTCGTCAATAAAATTATCACCGATATCGTTGTTACCTATCTCACCATGAATCCAGTATCCTACAAAAAGCCGCCTCAGATCAATCTGGGTAGGAATAATATCATAACTAAAAATGATAAAC
>MESS01000130.1:7020-8337 GCA_001771055.1 Caldithrix sp. RBG_13_44_9 | reverse complement strand
ACATGATTTTCTATATTCGTTATGTTATAATCACTATAGCGGCAGACAAAATCCTGATCGGACACTCCAACATAATCCGGCCAATAGGGAATGTCAACAGTATCTCCTTTGGAGACTACCCAAATCGTATCCCAGGGTTCGGCAGTGGGGAAAAACTCTTCGTAGGTAAAATGAGTACGGCTTACCGACACCAGAGTATCTCCGCCTGGAGTTATGCCGCCAATCCAGATCCCTGCCTGAAAAATGTGTTCTTCATTACTGCCTGTCGGCATTTCACACCACAGCAAACCCCGGTAATTGGTATAGGGCCGGTCGCCGCTGTCATCCAGTTTACCCATATTATTTACATATTGCCGTACTTTTCCAACATTGTGTATTTTATAGTCCGAAGTAAAAAATTGACCATAAACCAGCTGGGAAAAAAACAAAATACTGAGTGCTGCCCCAGTTGTATTAATGAACCTCATGATAAATCCTTTTACTGATTTGCTTTAATTTCATTTTATGATCACAAATTTTCCGACCTGAACTTCGCTGGATCTTCTATCTTTCACGGTAAACAGATAGATACCGCTCGATACGGCCTGACCAATGTCAGAAGTTAAATTCCAGTCCTCAAAACCTTTAGAAAAATCATCATGCTGGAGAGTTCTCACCAGGTCACTTGCCAGAGTATAAATTTTTATTTCACACTGTCCAGGCAAATTGATGAATTGTACCCGCCGGTCCTGTTCCAGCCAGATATCACGGCTGGGATCAGGCCGTTCCCAGGGCGGATTAAACTGATGGTAAGCAATATCCCCCCGGTAAGGATTGGGAACTACTGCTACCTGCCCTACCTTTTCCGGCGCAGCGGTTCCGGGAATAACGACCACTGCATTACCATTTAAACTGGATTCTTGGGAAGGAAAATCTGCTGTGGTATCCGGTTTCGAGAAAGCCGTTACCGTATAATAATATTCAAAATTATTCAACAACCCCAGGTCGGTATATTGTGAGTCCAGACCGGTATTCTGGCCAAAAATATTATCCGGAAGATCATATTCCGCCAGTAACGTCCAGGGACCTCTGGAGCTGATGGTACTTTTGTAGACCCGATAACCTTCAAAGGGAACTTCGGCACTGTCAGCCCGGTAGGGATCGGTATAGGTTTCTGGATTTTGCTGGCCAGCAAGAGCATTCCATTTCAGAGTGACACTATGGCTTTCAATAGTTAACCTTACCGGTGGCTTAGGCGGAGGAGAAGGCACCCGGAAATTATTCTGCCGCAGCCAATCCATCCGGTCAGCATTTTTTAAAACACCGCTTAAGCCCTCA
>MESS01000130.1:6185-7012 GCA_001771055.1 Caldithrix sp. RBG_13_44_9 | reverse complement strand
TTCACCTACTGCAAATTGCATGGTATCTCCCACCGCTAAATTGATGGGACCGAAAGCGACCATAAACTGGGAACCCACCGGTTCCAATTGGTTCTGCATGATTATACCTTGCGCCATTTGCAGATACCGATCGTAATCCCGGGTAGGAGGTGCACTTCCTCCCTGTCCCTCATACCAGTTAAAGGTCCAGCGCAATGTATCTGCCTGGACGTTGGCCGGTGGAAAAACTTTTACAGCTATTGGACTATAAGCTTCTCCATCGGTTCCTCCCGGAGGATCGATGGACACACCCATGTATTCACTTGGATAATACCAGGAATAATCATCCAGGGCAAACGCCCAGCCCGTCCCTCTATACCCTACATTACCGTCCAACCAATAGGCGATATAAACATCTTTCAGATCATAGCGGGTGGGAA
This sequence comes from Caldithrix sp. RBG_13_44_9, assembly GCA_001771055.1. GTDB lineage: Bacteria > Calditrichota > Calditrichia > RBG-13-44-9 > RBG-13-44-9 > RQOF01. The sequence goes on along the minus strand of MESS01000130.1, from coordinate 6,593 downwards.
TTACATAGAAATTAAAGACGATCATTTCATCCAGCGGGAAGGAACCCCAGGCATGGCTGGTTTGAATGACATCCACATAAAGAGGGATGTGGGCGGCAAGATTGGTAATATTATAATCACCATAACGGCAGACATAATCCTGATCCGAAATACCAACATAATCCGGCCAGTAAGGGATATCCACCGTATCCCCTCTCTGCACCACCCAGATGGTATCCCAGGGCTCTCCAGTAGGATAGAACTCCTGGCCGGAATTCCAACTGGTTGTAACGGAAACAGCTGTATCACCTTCCACGATCGCTCCCACCCAGATGCCGCCTTCTCCGACATGTTCTTCATAACTGTTTGGAGGAAATTCACAATAAATTAAACCGGTCCAGTCGCTCCATAACACTCCGGTAGGCCATA
>MESS01000130.1:5878-6125 GCA_001771055.1 Caldithrix sp. RBG_13_44_9 | reverse complement strand
GCGAGACATTTTGTTGTGCCAGAATGCCGGTCGATATTCCAGTAAGAAAAATGCAGATGAAAAATGTTTTAAAACTTTGCGATGCTTTCTGCAATGAACTACCTCTGATTAAATGATCCAGGTCGTTTTTAGAACTCTCCTCTGTTGTCCTTTCAGAAATCGATTCTAAGACCCAAATTGATCTGAGTTCCAGATGCAAACTGGCGGGGATCTAAAGTGGCATACATATTATACCAGTTGATTAATC
>MESS01000130.1:4689-5832 GCA_001771055.1 Caldithrix sp. RBG_13_44_9 | reverse complement strand
GTAGGGCTTGCCCGTATAGGTATTGAATCCGTATCCTATCTGTACATTCTTCTGATTAAATATATTAAAAACATCTGCAAAAACCCCTAATTCCAGTCCCATCAATCTGAAGGATTTGGATAACTTTAAATCGGTGGCAGAAGTAAAGGGAGCGATGGCAGAATTTTCAGTTTTCTGTTGGACTGCCGGATCAAGGGTATACGGAGTATAAGGTTGTCCGGAGCCAAATCGGGACAGTATGGAGATATTCCAATTGTCTGGCATCTGTAATCCAAATATCCGCGGGGCCCTTCCCGGAGGGCTGGAGATGGCCATCTGAAATATCACCTGGTGACGGACATCCCAGTCTAAGGGTCGTTCACGAATAGGATTTGGAAAATCGTTGAGTGAACGGACATAATCATCAAATGCTGATGAAGAATATCCATTCGCCCACTGGATGGTGTAATTCAATTTACCGGAAATAAAATTGGAATACCTTTTAACTAATTCAAATTCCAAACCTCGTGCCCTGGCATAGCCTTTATTATCATATAATGCTACCGGCAAGCCAAACGCTGCTCTTAAACCGGTAGTTTGCACTTGTTGGGATATGTCCTTGGCATAACTTTTAATATCAATTGCCCAATCCCGGGCTAGTTGATGAGTAAATCCGAATTCATATAAAACGGTTTGTTCAAAATCCAGATGAGGATTCCCGGTAAATCCCCCGGAATAAGGATCGCGGTAGAAATATTGCATTTCCGGCACCTGGTTGAAATGGCCGTAGGAAAAGAAAAGTACGGTTCGTTGTGAAATCGGGAAAGAAATTCCGAATCGCGGACTCGTCTTATATTTAAAATTCTTCCAATCCGCTTTGAGACCGGTAGCAAATTCCCACTGTTGTTTCCAGGTCTCATCTTCAACGGATGAACCCAGCAGCAACCAGTCAAACCGAATACCGGCATTGATGATCAATACTTCTTTTTCAAATTTATCCTGGAGGTAAAATCCACCCATGACCGGATAAGCCCTAAAAACCCAGCGGAATTTTCCGAATTCCGGAAAAGGCCCAATCGGCTTGGGAAAACTGGGATCATTTTTGAATACATGTTGTCCGTAGTAGGACAGTTGATAACCCCCATCCTGAATATCCACATATTG
>MESS01000130.1:3676-4673 GCA_001771055.1 Caldithrix sp. RBG_13_44_9 | reverse complement strand
ACTTCGACTCCGGATTTTATCAAATGTTCCGGATGAAATTGCGAAGTGATATCTCCCTTAAAACTAAAGGTACCGGTGAGATCATCACGCCAGATTGCTTCATAACTTTTACTGTCAATGAATCCGTATTCATTGGTAGCAGGCGATAGGATGTAGGATTCAATAGAATCAGGAACTCCGGTAAAATTGTTCAGGTAGGAATCATAATCATATGCTGACCCATCTTTATAAAGAGTCCAAAAATCTGAAGGATTAAGACCATTCAAGGATCCTTTATACTTAACTCCCAGGTATCCGAAGTTAAGGTTATAGTAGGTCGATTTGGAAAGAGTATGCTTGAAAGAAAAATTGAAGTTTCTATTTTGTCTTTCATACTCCGACATATTATTGGGATAATTGTTCCACAACCATGCAAAACTGCTCCAGGTGTTGGAAGATCCATTATAACTAAAAGTCATGGCAATCTTATTACTAAGATCCCAATTTAATTTGGCATTCAGATTTCCCACATTATCCTGTTTAGTGGTAACATCAAATCCTAAAATCGATACTTGATCACGATCCCGCAGGTTATTATAAGGAGTGTTTGATAAAGTACCATTTCCGGAAAGAAAGAAATACATCCGGCCTGGAATTTTTAAACCAATCAAGGGCAACAAATTGCGGGTAATAGGTTCTGGCCCCCCCAGATAAAAGGAAGTATAATCAAAACCATAGTTTCCACTAATAAAATCAAATTCTGAGGTTTTATACTCAATACCTCCATGGAATTTTTCACTCCCTGAACGAGTGGTGATGTTAACCACTCCGGATTGAGCCTGACCGTATTCCGCATTGAAAGCACCGGTCAGAAGTTCCATCTCCTGCACATCCACTACATTCAAGTTCAATACATCCCTTCCGCCATAGATCGGGTGAGTCACCGGTACCCCATCTACCATATAAAGTATTTCACCACCACGGCCACCACGGATATGAATATCTTTCAGACTTTCAT
>MESS01000130.1:2473-3659 GCA_001771055.1 Caldithrix sp. RBG_13_44_9 | reverse complement strand
TTACCTTCACCAAGAGAAATGCTTTGGGCACCCACATTGACAAAGGCACCTCCCTGTAGTAGAAAGATATCATTGGTATTCTGAAATCCAGGTGTATCTTCCATTTCCTCACGTGAGGCGGTCTTGCGGGTGGCTGTGATATCCTTCTGTACCAATAATTGCTCAGCTACTACTTCAATGGTAGGTCCCTCAACTGCCTGGGATTCCAGATTTACATTGAGTTTTTCTGTTAGATCCACTTTAACCCGGACACCTTTCACTGTTAAAGTGTGATAACCAATATAGCTGTACTCCACATCATAAGTCCCGGGTGGAATTTGCAGAATGAAATAAAATCCTTCCTCATCAGTCGCCGTGCCCAAATTGGTTCCCTTCACCAGGACATTTACTCCAATCAGCGGGTCACCGCTGGATTTCTCAGTCACTCGACCGGAAATCTTACCCGTGTTGCCGGCCATTAAAGGAATACATAACAGCAGGGAAAAAAAAGGGATTAAGATGATTTTTAGCGTTGTCATGCTTTAAAAAACTCCTTCATGCTTAAGGCATTAAACCCTTCATCATATATTTTAATGAAAACCCAGAGAATTCAACATTTGATTGGCCATGATCTGTGCATCTGATTCACGAATAAAAAACATTGGAAAACCTAAAACAATGGTATTAAAAACACTGCCATTATAACGGATCCCCACTGGTTCACCGCGCCAGGTGGTCAATCCTGAAAGTCTGTTGGCATACACGTACATCACTTCGGTAAAACCTGCCCGCCGGGGCATCACATTTATCTGCCCCAGCATACCAAAATATGGAAATTGGGATAATTTATCCTCATCCACGAATAAGGTATCATTCACATTAGGCCAGGGATTACAACCAACGAAATCGGTGGGAATAAGACTCGATTCATCGGCTTCCAGAATATGCAGATAGTCGTGAATAAAAGTGCCCTGTTCAAAAGTTTTAGGAAATTCATCAGCCTGGGCAAAGGACTTTAAAATCCGCCAGCCGCCCATGATAAAATTTCCCCCTACATTCAGGTAATCTTTCACATCCTCGATATGCAGCGGTAATTTATGGACATCAGTCGGATTGCTGTAAGGATTGTCCGCATGCCATATTACCAGTTTGTACTGACCCAGAACTGATTTGGGCGGCATACCCTGCGATTTGTAGTCCCACAAGT
>MESS01000130.1:386-2465 GCA_001771055.1 Caldithrix sp. RBG_13_44_9 | reverse complement strand
CCAAATATATGGGTATAAAAAGTATCTACTAGATCATCCCTGTTTCGGTAAGAATTTAAACCTCCGGTAAACAATGCTTCATTAGTCTCATCAATAATTAATTTATCGATCGAAAAAGTTGGCTGTATCAGATTTACGGTAATCGAATCTCCCACTGGATCAATTAGATTGGTATTATCACGAGAGGTCACTGAGATGGTATGTGGACCACCCAATGGCTGGAAGAATGAAGGATCAATATGTAATGAAGTATCAGCAGTCCAATTCCATTCCCCTTTATCCACCCGCCAGGCAAATTCTACCACCTCCCCGTCTTCATCAAGGGCGGTGTAGGTTAATGGTACTCCTTCCCACCAGTCCGTAATTTGTTCAATAACAAAAAATTGCTGATTATTCTGAGGTACCAATATTTCGGTCTCCGGAAAAACCGTCTGCACCGTGTAAAACCAGCGTTCTGCCGGTTCGGGATCGATTTGCCCCTTGTCATCAACTGCCCGTACTTGAAATCTCTGATAATTCAAAATGTCACTGGACTCAAAGGGTATGGTAACACTGGTTTCGGTAGTGGATATCCAGTCTTTGACCACTGAATCACCCATCAGAATATGCTGGGTGATATATCGGTATTGAAAACCTGCAATAAATCCATCATAGTCTTCACCATCCCAGTGCAATGTTATCAGGGCAAATAAAGTATCATTCTCCTTGGGAATATTAGCCAGTGTGGTATTGGGAAGTTGATTCGGATTTGCGGGATTGGTTTCTCGTTCACAATAAATCGAAAAACACAAAACCAGAAGTCCGACGAAAACAGAAAAAAACTTCATTATTTTTGACATCGTAAACCCTGTTTAAATTTAAAGTAATTTATAAATGATTTATTCCCACAACTTCCATCTCAGGTTGAAAAAGATAAATATCCCGGTAACGGATAATATATTGAAAAGGTTTGACACTAACATTGACCTCAGTAATTCCATTAGATTTTACTTCAAAGCTGGTAGGTAACTTTAAAAAATAATTGTCAGGGGTAATTACCTCGATTAAATCGAAATTTTTTAATTTTAGAAATCGGGAATCGATCCCGTATTCGATCCGGTTATAAAAACCTGGTGGTACATAGGTCTCAAAAATAGTGAATCGCTTATATTGTCCGCTCTCTCGCAAGATCAGATTATAGAATATCTCTTCCTGCCGGGTACTGCTTATAGTCGGATATAACACTCCATAAGTGCTGTCCTGGAAAACTCGGCCTTGAAAAATAGACATCAGCAAGATATCGTCATCAGATACCGTAAGTGTATCGGTAACGATTACTATAACAGTATCAGATTGATCTGATTCCAGAGTGATGCGTAATATCCCGGGATCAGGTGAGTCTTCAATGCCGGTATCACAACTTCCAAAGAGGAGCATAAGGAAAATGATAAAGACGAATGAACCCATAGCATTTTTACAGGCCATAGAACCTAGTCCTTTTGCAAACAGTCAATAATATTATGAGAGACCTGAATCAGATGATTCAGGTCTCTCGATAAATTACAAATTACTTCATCAACACCATTTTCATGGTTCGGGAGAAATCTTTCGCTTCCAGACGATAGAAATAAACACCACTGGCTACCGGATAACCACTATCACTGGTGCCATCCCATTGCACCCAGTGTTTGCCGTAACTGAGATTGGAATTAATCAGGGTCCTAACTTTGCGGCCCAGCAGATCATAAATAACCAGTGTGGCTTTGCCGCTCCTGGCAATATTGAAGCGAATATCAGTGACCGGATTGAAAGGATTGGGATAATTCTGGTACAGGGCGTATTCTACAGGAAGAGTAACGTCCTTACCATCGATACTGGTAATATTTTCCAAACTCATATTACCAGCTGCATAATTATAGATCATGACATTATCAAAATATCCTTTATAGAACCATGGATAGGAGGCGGTCCATAAATGTGCCTTACCTATTCTTAAAGGCGCCCATCTTTCTGCCACCGGCGCATCGAATCCGACATATTTTTGCTGCACGTGCAGACCATTGGTGTCCTCAACACGGAAAATTGCATAATAGGCTACCG
>MESS01000130.1:0-348 GCA_001771055.1 Caldithrix sp. RBG_13_44_9 | reverse complement strand
TGATACCATCGGTCCATGGCTAATGGATAGTCCAGGGTAATATTGAAGGAACCGTCAGTGGCACCATAAGGAAAGCCGCCTGGATTAAACCGGACCTGATAGTTGTTATCGGCATGATTATTGGGTGCACCCGGTCTGTTAATGATTCGGCAATAATTATTTGCCGGATTTAACATAGCGGTATCCGGTTTTGCCCAGAAATCAAGGAAATATTCCTTGGCCGCCAGGAAGGGTGAATCGGACTCCAGCATAGTGCTATCCACCTGGCCAAAATAGAGAGAGTAATTACCAGCAGCGGCATCAGTGGAATAAGTGGGATTACCGTAAGGAGTAATGGGATTATGATAA
>MESS01000129.1:23216-25075 GCA_001771055.1 Caldithrix sp. RBG_13_44_9 | reverse complement strand
ATACCAAATGAATGCTGTGTTACCATTAAGTCCAGCAGGGTATCCGGAGAACTGATGGTGGCAGTGACGTTCTGGGCCAGTTCCACTCCGATATTTTTTACTGACATCTGCAGGTAAAGGTGTTCTCCTGCTTCGGCAATGCCATTCTGATTGGTCAGGGTGTCGATCACCCAGAATTTTTCCGCCAGGATATATGGTCCCTGCGGCGGTAATATTTCAATGTTCAGCTGCTGGGGCAGATAATTGTGATTAGTAATAGTGATCATTCCACTTTGCGGGGTGGAAACCTGCGGATCGAGCAGTATCTCTCCGCTGGCATCGGTATAACCGCGGGTATAATTCCCGGCGCTATCGGAGTAACAAACCAGTACGCCTTCCAGCGGCCCCTGAGCATTGGTAACCGTTACCGGAAAGGGAATGTTAAAAAAGGCAGCTGAAGGAGAATTTACTGTCAGCAGCTGGGGAATGCGGGTCCAGACCTGCAACTCCGGTTCACCGACCAGCAGGGACTGGTACATGGTTTCTGTCGAACCCGCGGCCCCGAAAGCCTGGTACATGTGCAGCCGTCCATAGTCGATCACGTTGCCGAAGGCGGTAATACTATCAGATAGAATCGCCCGTACCATGCCGCGGGCCAGGGTATCCGGCTCGTAAGCCGCACATGACTCGGTGAAGGCCATGATACCGACCGATCCTTTATTGACATTATTTTTCAGCCACACTTCTGCGAAAACATCATAGGATTCATCCAGGTCAGCATTATTGCAGGCCACGCTGCTCATCACCGGCTGCTTTTCTCCGTTGGTCAGTGAAGGAACATTGGAAGTGGAATAACCAGTAGTTCCCCAACTGGTGGGTGAACCGTGACCGATATAGTAAATGTAATTCACACCGGAATTCACAGCATTGTTCACGTTGCCAACCGTGGCATTCCCTAAATTATCCCCTAAATGATAGACAGGATTATAGCCATAGTTCTGAAATTGAGCCTTAGCCCAGAAACCGGCGGTGGGATCCTGGAAATCACTGCTGTTTATGACCAGGGCTGACTGCAGCCAGGCAGGATCGGTGAGATAAGGTTCGCGTTCATAGCGGATCAATTTACTGAAAACAATTTCAGCCTCGGCATCGGTTCTCACCGATATCCGTCCCCCGGAAATGTCTGCCAGGATATCGGTTCCTTCCAGTAAGTAGTAGGGGACGTCGCTCATACTGCCGCTCATATTGAACCAGGGAATGAAGTTCACATCGCCTACCAACAGCAGGTAGTCCGGCTTATCGGTAGGAGTATCATACAGGTTCTGAATGAAATTCTTGATTTGAGTGGTAGTGGGATTGGTACCAATCTCATTAAGCTGATAGACAGTGGTGGCGATACCTTTCTGATTTTTCCAGGCAGCAAATGGGAGGACTTCATTGTAGAATTGCTGATGGGTGATGATGATCATATCCGGCATTCCATTGATACCGGGAGTTAATTCACCGAGGTGACGGTAATTTAAAATAAAGTTGTCATACAGACCGCGGTAACTGCGGGATAAAGATATTTCAGAATCAGCCTTTTCATTCACACCAACGGGTGAAGTCTGATAAATTTCAATCTCCATCTCTTTGATCACCCGGATGGTCTGCCGGGCCGGATTATATTGCACCGGATAGATGGCTACCGGCAATACCCGGTATTCCCTAAGAATAGCCGCTTCCTGGGCAATAGCCGGTTGAGCTGGATACCAGGAATCGAGTTGGTAAGAATCGTTATCGATGACAAAGGGAAGCGCTTTGATGCTGCCGTCAGTCTGCCGTTTGGGGCTGGGCTGGGCCGGGTAGAGCAGGTAATCGGAAAATTCCTCATCAATCAT
>MESS01000129.1:23059-23167 GCA_001771055.1 Caldithrix sp. RBG_13_44_9 | reverse complement strand
TGGATTGATTGCGGGACTTCCGGTTTTCCGACTTCCCGCGATCCGCCGAAACCGCTGAGGTTTATTCGCTGATAAGTGATACCCTGGTGTTCTACCGGCGTCACCTGA
>MESS01000129.1:22836-23050 GCA_001771055.1 Caldithrix sp. RBG_13_44_9 | reverse complement strand
AGAGTGATTTTCACCCGGGTATATTGCGGGGTGGATTCCAAAACCTGATATATGTCAGTATTCTGATGGTCGGCGGAAGCAGAAATACCGGCTGTAGTATAAAAGTTGGTTATAATCATTACACTTAGAACTGACAGTAACAGATGTTTCATAATTGTTCTCCATTTACATTAGATAATAACCGGGATATTACAATTGCTGGATGCAAGAGTAA
>MESS01000129.1:21839-22812 GCA_001771055.1 Caldithrix sp. RBG_13_44_9 | reverse complement strand
AGATATGATTTTGGATATCAAAGCACCTATTCCCTTAGTTGCCAAAGAATATAGGGAATCAGGGGGTGATTTGAAATGGATTTTATAGAATGTGAATTGTATTGACCTCAGCTAAACATCATGAATATACACGAAATTCTCATTGTTTGCTACAAGAGGCCTAACTATTGTCTTATAAATGTATAAAATTTGAAGTGAGGTATCCATCCTTGGATATGGTTTACTTTCATATTTTATCATTTTCTAAATCATTCTTTCTTTTGGTTATAACTACTTTTAGTTGGTTAAGAGAATGGTCTAAGTTTTCCATTATTTCTGCATTTTCAAATCTTACAATTAGGATATTTTTAAATTCTAGTATTTCAGTTCGGATCTGATCATAATCCCTTTGCTTACCATGAATATAACTATCCAGTTCGCTGACCATTTTTATTTCATGGCAATAAAAGTCCGCGATAAAAAAGTTCTTCTTATTATTATATTGATGAAAAATTGGATATTGGCGAAGGAATCTTAAATTGAGGAATTGCCGATTCTTTATAACATTCCATAACTTCTTTTCTTCGTCGGTAGAATTAATCCGCAACTCTCTGGAAACCTTGCGGGCGAGTTTACCTATGGTTTAGTTTTTCATGAAAAGTATATGATTTATCACGCTATTCAAGATGATTAATTTAGGGGATTTTTTTTCCGGACTTCCTCAATCCTCCCTAAGTAATATACTCAGAAAGTAGAGATTTTGTATATTTTTCTTTCGTCAAATTTATCAGGCTTTGATTTTTTGCAGGCTACTTTGGCTAATAAGTTTAAAAAGTCCCTTCCCTCTTGAATGAGGGAAGGATTTAGGGATGGGTAAAGAGAAAAATTTGGAGCATTGGGTATACTGATTAATAAAAAAATTATCAAAAAAATTATGGATATTTGTAGATTCATTTGATGTATTGGATGCTACATCATCATAAAAATGGCTGAA
>MESS01000129.1:21507-21824 GCA_001771055.1 Caldithrix sp. RBG_13_44_9 | reverse complement strand
GACTATTAAAGACGAAAAAAATGAAAAAGCAGATCAGAATAATGTGTCAATCTTACCCATCCCCTGCATCATCCTGAAATAACTTTACGAATATTTATCTACCTTCTTTCCCCTCTGTCTTTAAAACGGTATACCAGTTAATATTCCGGGTTATATACATCACCAGTGACAGAATAATGAATAATCCCAAACTGCCCAGCAGAAGGGCATAATCCTGCAGCTGCAGATTAACGTAAAGAAATCCATACAGCAGAGAGAGGACCCCGGCGATGATGAGCATGAACCGGCGGTCATGCAGAATAGCTTTGGAGTAAAGA
>MESS01000129.1:21366-21494 GCA_001771055.1 Caldithrix sp. RBG_13_44_9 | reverse complement strand
TTAAGCCAAGGCTGGCCAGAAGATAAGCTAGGGGAAAACTGAAGTGTTCGGCTAAGGAAAGCAGCAGAATGTAAAATAAAATGAGCCCCAGGCCTACTAACAGGTACTGGACAGGATGAAGTAATTTT
>MESS01000129.1:19088-21185 GCA_001771055.1 Caldithrix sp. RBG_13_44_9 | reverse complement strand
GATTCAGAACGGTCCATTCGGCATTGAATTTCTTATCCAGGATATTGCGCTTCTTCGGCAGGAAGTTCCCGGTAAAACTGGGATGCTGCCAGTCTGCTGTCAGAGAAGCCTGGGTTTGTTTTCCGATAGGGGTGAAGCGGATCTCTTCACTCCCGTTTAAATGCAGATCGAAGCTAAAAGGATAATCCTGGAGATCAGCTGAGAGAGGAGATTTCATATGAAATCCCTTTTGCAGGGTGGTGCAATTTAAAATCCCCGCTTCAGCATCATAACTCTGGCCATTCCATTTCATTTGTATCGGCTCGGTCACTCCTTTCAGATCGCTCACTGCAAATTCCAGAATGGCCTCCTGATATTGGATCGTGCCATCCTTAAGATTCAAATCCTTCAGATTACTGAGATTGAAATTTCCGGTTATGTCCAGTCCGGAGTTATATAACATAATTTGGTAAATACCACGGTAACGGACTTCCGGAAAAAGTTCTCCCTGATAGGTCACTGAATCTGGCAGGAGATAGATGTAACGGATGCAGGTTTTCAGGTTGCCGTAATTGTCCCTCTGCTGGTATTCTACCGGGATGGACATGACCGGCCCGGTAATCTGCTGGACTTCCCCCCATTTGGAAGTAATGTCTCTCAGGACTTCCCGGCGGCGGTTCTCACGTTCATAAATGATGAAGTGGATCATGAGGGAGGGAATGAGCAGAAGAATTACCAGACCTCCAATGATCAGCATTTTAATTCCGACAGATGTTTTGACTTGCTCAGAAACCATTTTTACTCCTTTCCTGGATTTTGTGGTTGAATATATATTAGCCTAAATAATTCAAAACCACGAAGACACAAAGGTATTGAAAGTAATTCATTAGGTCATTTAAAATGCTTTAATGAAACAAAAGTACTTTGATGATTTCAACTGTACAACCATAGGTTTCTTAGTGTCTTAGAGCTTTGTGGTTAAATTTTATGAATCAATCAGGTTAGATCGCTTCGGCCAGCGGGACCCGGCCAAAACGGCGCTGACGCCGGTAAAATTTCTGCAGGGCCCTTTTCAGACTGCCAATATCAAAATCTGGCCACATGGTGCCGGTGAAGTACAATTCAGCGTAAGCGCATTCCCATAATAGAAAATCGCTGAGCCGCTTTTCGCCGCCGGTGCGGATGAGCAGATCAACCTCCAGCGAAGCCTCAGTATTCAGCAAATGTTCATTGAGCAATTTTGAAAATTCTTCCCGGGTGGGGGATTGCTGTCCGACCATTTTTCCGGCAGCCGCCAGGATGGCATCCCGCGCCGAATAATCAATGGCAATGCGCAGATGAAGATTGTTCCCCCAGGCGGTGCGGGATTCAGCCAGATCGATCAGGCGAAGCAGAACAGGATTGAGACGATCCCGCCGGCCAATAAAGCTTAAACGAACCCCTTTTTCGGCACATTTTTCGATCTCGGATTGCAGATAGGATTGAAACAGGTTCATCAGAAAATTGACTTCAAATTTCGGACGATGCCAGTTGTCGGAGGAAAAAGCATAAAGGGTAAGGACTGAAATTCCCTGTTTGGGAGCCGCTTCCACTATCCGGCGTACCTGGGCGGCCCCGGCCTGGTGACCGGCATGGCGAGGTTTTCCCTGTCGGGTGGCCCAGCGGCCGTTGCCGTCCATGATGATTGCCACATGCAAACCATTTTTAGAAGGGATTAATTGAGAATTCTTCATAGCTGTCTCCGGGTGATACATAGATTTTATTGTTCAAAGGGTTTAGCGAAAAAAGTGAATGTGATTGTTGCCTTCAATTTGAAAATAAAGTCAGACTAATTCTATATTAATATTTGATAGACTTGATGATGCACCTCGTACCCCTGCCTGCTGCAGAAAGGGGTACAAAAATGAAATGATTATAATTCATCTTGAATTTTATTAACCTTCACTTAGCTAATGACATCATTGTGTAACAGAATTCATTGCTTATCGAATGAAAGGTTGGAACCAGAGAAAATTGCCCGATTATAATAGTTGTTTCAGATCCTGGATATCCAGTTTTTATGAAAAAATCCGTTGATAAAATAAAATTTGGCAATGGAGCTCTTTTTGCGGAAATTAC
>MESS01000129.1:18938-19082 GCA_001771055.1 Caldithrix sp. RBG_13_44_9 | reverse complement strand
AACAAACGATTGAGATGAACGAAAATCTTCATTCCTTTGCTCGATGCAATTCATCATTCACTTACGTCCCTGGTTTTTGAAAATAAGATAATGAAGTGAATGGTTTAAAAAATGAGATCGTTGTGAGAAAAATTTGAGAAATGA
>MESS01000129.1:18781-18893 GCA_001771055.1 Caldithrix sp. RBG_13_44_9 | reverse complement strand
ATCGATCTGCGGAACCGGCAGCTGTGGCGGCGTAATCAACTCATTCCTTTAAACAGCAAATATTTCGACGTGCTGCTCTTGCTCATTTCCCGTCCCAACCAGCTTACTACCC
>MESS01000129.1:10063-18712 GCA_001771055.1 Caldithrix sp. RBG_13_44_9 | reverse complement strand
TGAATATTTTTTTGGACGGGAATCCGAGATCGAATTGGTCTGCTCGAAAATCCTGTCACACCGCTGCTTTTTACTTTACGGACGCTCCGGAGTAGGGAAAAGCTCCATTGTCCATGCCGGACTGCTGCCTTATTTTAAAAGGAAGGGTGTTCAGGCCTGTGCTATTCGCAGTTATCAGAATCCACTAAATACCCTCAAATCCGCCCTTCAACCAGAATCCCTGAGCGGGAATCAAGTAGCTCCTGAAAATAATAAATTTTCTGATAGGGTAAAAAAACAGGGAGGATTGATTTGCCTCCTTGATCAGTTCGAAGAATTTTTCGCGCTAACCGCTCCGGAGATCAGAGAAGAATTTGTGAGCGGGATTGAAAATGTTTTAAAAAATGATCAAACACCCATTCGACTGGTATTTATCATCCGGGAGGATTTTCTGGCAGAGATGAATCTGTTCAAGGAAATCTTTCCGGAAATTTTTCATCATGAGTACCGCTTGCAGCGGCTGGACCCGGAACAAGCCTTGAAGGCGGTAATGAGACCGGCAAAAAAGGATGGCTTTGCTTATGAGTCAAAACTGGTGGAACAGATCATTGCCGATCTCTCCGATCATGGTTTTATTGATCCTCCCCAACTGCAGATTGTCTGTGATACTCTTTATGACCGGCGTGACCAAACAGCCCGGATCTCCCTGAACAGTTATCAGGAACTGGGAGGTGCAGCCGGTATACTCAGCCAGTATCTGAAAAGGGTGATCAACCGTTTCCAGCAGGAGGAAATCGAGCTGGTTAAATCCCTGCTGATCAATCTGATTTCCAGTGACGGCCGCCGGCTGCTTGTGCCGGTCTCGGAACTGGAATCAAGGTTGACAGACCGTTTTTCTCAGCCAGCTGCCAAAATCAGGCAAGTTATGGAAGAGATCTCCGGTGGACGTTTAGTGCGATTTATGAAACAGGATGGCGACAGCCGGGTGGAGCTGACTCATGATTTTCTGATCCCGGAAGTCTCTTCCTGGATGACCAAAGAAGTTCTGGCAATTAAAAGAGCTGAAGGTTTACTGAACCGGGCGCTGGAAAATTTCAAGGCTCATCAATTATTAATGGATCCGGAGACCATTGAGCTGATCCTTCCCCTAGGAGCTCATTTGCAAATGACAACTGAGCAGTCGGAACTGTTATTGAGAAGTCTGCTGAATCGTGGGAAGAGTATTCCTGCGTGGCTGATAACTCAGGTCCCGAAGGCGGCTTCAATTATTCTGGAAAACGCCGGAAACGAGCGGCCGGAAATCCGGATGGCGTCAGTCAAATCATCTGTCACTGTCCAGGATAGCCGTTTTAAAAATGTATTACGAATCATGGCGTTGTGGGATACGGAGTGGCAGGTACGCAGACTGGCCAGTATAATATTGATTGAAAAATATGGCAATGAAGGATGGGAATATCTTCAAAAGAAAGATCAGGAACCACCGCCGGGCCTGATCAGGCGGGCGGTGAGTATCGCTTTCGTGAGAGATCAACAGCCAGGGATCATTCAACTGCGGAAAGTCCCGCTGATGATTTTAATGTTGGTTTTAGGAGGTCTGGCCTGGATTCGAGTTCACCGCCAGAAAACGAAGATCTGGCTGCAGACCACCCGAGGAACATTGGGAGCGGCTTTGGCCGGTTTATCAGTAGGGTTGATTCTGGGAATTCTGCTGGTCTATTACCGCCAGACACCCCTCTATGAATCGCTGACTTTGTTATTGGCGTTAACCAGCCTGGGTACCATAGCCGGGATGCTGGCCGGGTTGGGAATCAGCCTGGGAATGTCATCCATCCAGGCCATTGGATACCGGCACAGTCCATACTGGTCAATCCTGGGAGCAACTCTGGGCGGGGTGCTGATTGGCGGATTGGGGCATCTGATTGGAGTGGATACCTTTTTGGCGCTGTTTGGCCAGAGGCTGCAGGGAGTAGCTGGTGCTTATGAAGGGGGAGTGATCGGTTTAGGTTTGTCTGTTGGCCGCCATTTTAGTTTGCGCCAGGGAGAGGGTATTGTCTGGTTTACTCATCTGCTGGCAGCAGTCGGCGCCATGCTGGCTGCAGTCTTGCTAACCCTGATCCAGGGCAACCTGTTCAGTGCCAGCATAGAAACCATCGCCCATTCATTTTCCCAATCCCAGATTAAAATGGAAACACTTTCGGTTCTTTTCGGGGAAGCCCATTTTGGCCAGGTCTCGCGTTTGATCCTGGCAGCGGTGGAGGGCTTTCTGTTCGGCGGTTTTCTGAGTCTGGGATATGACCGTAACAATCATTACACAGTGAATATGTGAGATGAGTATGAGGCTGTCTTTTAATGATATATAGGAGAATGCATAAATCAAATATCTAAAAGTGTTGATAAAAAAAAGGATGACAAGTCCTATGGATATAAAATTCAGAGATCAATTTAGCAGTCAATGGAAAAAATATTTTGCTGCCGATGAACTGCCGATCTGTTTTTACTATACGGATAATGTGAAAACGGAGGATTTGCATAACAATACCGGTGGATATCGTTGTTTGATAGGAAATCTGGAACGGGTGCGGCGGGGACAAACGTATATTTATGATGCCAGCACCCCGGGCTGTAGCGGCGGTAAACGCTACAGTGGTTTTTCCAAGAAACTGCGGCCAGATTTTGAATACTTCCTGTCATGCGGCATCCCGGGTGAAATGGAGGGAGAACGTTATAAAAAAACGCCGGAGCTGGTGAGGGAATATTTGAAGAATCATCCGCGCTTCGAAGCACCCGCAGACTATTTAGTATTTAAACGCTGGGATAAAATACAATCTGATGAACAGCCAGCGGCAGTCATCTTCTTTGCTAGCGCCGATGTGCTGGCCGGACTTTTCACTCTGGCCAATTTCGACCGGGCGGATTCGCAAGCGGTGATTGCCCCGATGGGAGCCGGCTGCGCTTCCATCATCAATTATCCGATGGAGGAATCCCGCTCGAAGAATCCGCGCTGCATTTTGGGAATGTTCGATGTCTCGGCCCGTCCGCATGTCCCGGCACATATCCTCACCTTCACCATTCCCTTCCGGCGATTTGAGCAGATGGCCGCCAATATGGAAGAAAGTTTTTTGATTACCGGCAGCTGGAAAGCGGTGCGCAAACGGTTGGGATAATTTTTTGATGCAAAATTTAGTCATTTTATATTTCTATGGATTTAATTAATTAAATCCATATCGGGAAATGAAAATATTCCCCAACGTGAATCCCAAATATATATAATTTATATAAATTTAAATAATCTGTAGCGATCAATTGATCGCCCCTACAATAAAATATTTACATTAAAAATCATCAATTATTTATGAATCAAAACCAAAATAATTTTCACCGTCGATCCGTCCGGTTGCCCGGATATGATTATTCTTCTATCGGTGGATATTTTGTTACCATTTGTGTAGATGATCATTCCCGTAATCTGGGACGATTTGTAAATGGTAAAATCTTTCTATCTCCTACAGGTAGGATGGCACAGGAATTCTGGGTAAAAATACCACATCATTTTCCCCATGTGGGATTGGATCAATTTATAATTATGCCCAATCATGTTCACGGTATCATTACGTTTGTTGATGAACCTCCTGGTAGGGGTGTTCAATCGAACGCCCCTACCAGTGGGAAAAACCATCTCATAAAAACCGAATATTATTCGCGGATTTCACCGGTGATAGGATCATTACCGGTCATCATTCGTACCTACAAGGCAGCGGTGACACACTGGTGTCGGAATAATGGTTCTCCTAATTTATCCTGGCAGCGGAATTATTATGCCTGTCCCGATGGAAATCGGGGAACATATCATCCACAACCATCACCAATTAAATGTCATCAGTCAATATATAAAGCGCAATCCACTCAGCTGGGTATTGGAGGATAAAAGCCCAAAAAAAGTGACTGCTGCAAATTTTTGTATGAAAAAATAATTAAAACGGTATTGATGTTAATAATTTTGGGACTTCTCGGTTTGCTATCCTTACCCGGTTATCCATCCTGAAAATTGGATCTGAACAAGATTGAGAAGAAAAGATTGCTAACTAGTTCTCTCTATTTATTTTAATTCTTTTTATCAAAATTCTTAATCGTTTATATTTCACGAAGTTGTATAAAAGTAAAGTAATCAATTTATTCTGGAGGCGAAGGTATGGATAGTAAGAACAGGTTGAAAAAATTACAGGAAATGCGTGAAAAAGCCAGTCTGGGAGGAGGGCTCGAAAAAATTGAAAAAATGCACAGCCAGGGAAAATTAACAGCCAGAGAGCGATTAGCGGTATTACTGGATGAAGGGAGTTTTGAAGAATTTGATATGTTTAAAGAACACCGCTGTAATGATTTCGATATGGTAAATAAAAAAATCCCGGGAGACGGGGTTGTTACTGGATATGGAAAGATCAATGGCCGGCTGGTCTGTGTCTTCGCGCAGGATTTTACAGTTTTCGGGGGATCACTATCAGAGGCTTATGCGGAAAAGATCTGCAAAATCATGGAAATGGCTGCCAAGATTGGTGCCCCTATCATCGGGTTGAATGATTCTGGCGGCGCGAGAATTCAGGAGGGTATTGCCAGTCTGGCAGGCTATGCCGATATATTTCTCCGTAATGTGTTATACTCAGGAGTAGTCCCCCAATTATCCGGTGTTTTCGGGCCCTGTGCAGGCGGTGCAGTTTACTCACCAGCCCTGACTGACTTTACAATCATGGTAAAAGACACCAGTTATATGTTTCTTACCGGGACTAAAGTGGTAAAAGCGGTCACCAAAGAGAACGTTTCCAATGACGAATTAGGTGGTGCAATGGTTCATAATAAAAAAAGCGGGGTAGCTCATTTTGTAGCAGATAATGATGAACAGGCTCTGCTTCTTTTACGAAAATTACTCAGTTACCTTCCCCAGAATAACATGGAAACGCCAGCAGTGGAAGCGAATGATGATCCGGTCGACCGAGGGGATCCTGAACTCAACTCTATTATTCCGGACGATCCAAACCGTCCTTATGATATGAAAGAAATTATTCTTAAGGTGGTGGATAATCGGGAATTTTTAGAGGTGCATCAATACTGGGCCCCCAACCTGATCGTTGGATTTGCCCGCTTGAATGGTAGAGCTGCAGGTGTGGTAGCCAATCAGCCTAATTTCTTGGCAGGGGGGTTGGATATCAATGCTTCAGTTAAAGGGGCGCGCTTCATAAGGTTTTGCGATGCTTTTAATATTCCACTCATTACTTTTGAAGATGTCCCGGGATTCTGGCCAGGAACCGCCCAGGAGCATGCAGGGATCATCCGGAACGGGGCGAAGTTGCTCTATGCCTATGCTGAGGCAACCGTCCCTAAAATTACCATTATTACCAGAAAAGCATATGGCGGGGCGTATTGTGTGATGAGCTCGAAACATATCCGCGGTGATATCAATTATGCCTGGCCTACCGCGGAAATAGCGGTTATGGGACCCAGCGGTGCGGTGGAAATCATCTTCTCCAGTCAGATTTCAGAAGCGGATAATCCTGAAAAAAAAGCGCAGGAATTAGAGGAAAAGTACAAGGAAAAATTTGCCAATCCTTATGTTGCAGCTAAAAGAGGTTATGTGGACGATGTAATCG
Organism: Caldithrix sp. RBG_13_44_9; assembly: GCA_001771055.1. Classification (GTDB taxonomy): domain Bacteria; phylum Calditrichota; class Calditrichia; order RBG-13-44-9; family RBG-13-44-9; genus RQOF01. The sequence goes on along the minus strand of MESS01000129.1, from coordinate 13,094 downwards.
AACCTCAACAAACCCGCTTCCGAATAATAAAAGCATTGGAAATGCTGAAAAATAAGAGGGATACCTTACCGATGAAAAAACATGGAAACATCCCGCTCTAAAGCAAAATCCAAACTATGCTGTAGATGTAATTTTTAAGATGCTATGTTTACAATTTGGTATTGAGGTTCAGACTCTTGGCAAATTCGCAGCCACGCAGTGACCCGGTATTAACAGTTTTTGAAATAAATAGGTGACAGGAACTGGTTCCCGATATAAATTGAAGCAATGGTTTCAATACTATGATCAGCAAAGTAATTTAGGATATTGAGCTCAGTAGCCCAAGGCGAGAGATAAGGACTTTCTATCTTTCTGGCAAACAGAACATCAATCTTCGTCCTTTATAAAATAGTATAGCATGTTTTTGTTTTACACTCTGTAATTGAATTTGAGTAGCACCCTCATTCCAGTCCGATGTTGCTATTTAGGAAAGGCTGATCTACAATTAAGCCAGGAATGAAATAATGGATCATGAATAGGGGCATTTAGTCTGCTTAATTCACAAAATTGTTAAAAGTCAAGTCAGTATTAATTTATTTTTTGTCCCGGGTTTTTCCGCAAGGAATCCCTTTGGGAAAACCCGGGGCAAAAGAAAAGGGTTAATTTTATTGATGTTATAAAAATGAATAATAATTTTGTGAATTAAACAGGTTAGTCGAAAGACACCAAATAATATTATTTAAAAAAGTCTTTCCTCAGGTTAATCCCATACTCCAGATAAGCTTTTAATGAACAAAGCATATGCATCCAGCCCTGACAATTCAGGTAGGATGCATCCAGGGATTTTTGATTTTCCCGCCAGCCTGTCTCGCTGACACTTACCTCAGTCCGGCCGTTCTTTAAATCGCCAAATTTGAATTCAACTAGATTTTTTCTGCCTTTTTCATTTGAATCCCACTCGATTACAATTAAGGAATTTCTCACCATTTTCTTTACAACCACCGGGAAAGCGCCCGGAAAATCTGCAAAATCCCAGGTAACGGTTGTGCCTTCATTCAATGGGGCACTGGCCCCACCGGTGGTAAAATACTGGCTCAATTTATCAGGATCATAAATACCGGCAAATACTTCCGGAATGGGTTTATCAATGATGGCTTTGACCTGAAATTTTAATTCCATGGTTTTTCCTTATAAAATAATCATTAATTAAATGTTGCGAGGCAATCGGATCGATCGCCTCTACGTTCACCATATACCACCCCCATACACGGGCGTTCGGCCGAACGCCCCTACATTCACCATATACCATATACCATATACCATATACCGTATCCCATACACCGTACAATATTTCATGAAATTTGGATCAATTTGAATTTTTCCACATAATTGCGCTGGAAATATTCCCGGATCAACTGGTGTTCCGGTAAACGTAACTGGGGATCTTTCTGGATGACGGCAAAGGCATCTTTTCTGGCGGTCTGAATGATTTTCTGGTCTTCCAGCAGGTTGGCAAATCTTAAATCCGGCAGTCCATGCTGACGGGTACCGAAGAATTCACCGCTGCCCCGCAGACGCATGTCTTCCTCGGCAATGATAAATCCATCGCTGGTCTTTTCCATCATCTGCAGCCGGCTGCGGGCGATATCGTTGACATTTTCCGGGGTGATCAGGATACAATAGGATTTTTGCGTTCCTCGTCCCACCCGTCCTCGCAGCTGGTGCAGTTGGCTCAATCCAAACCGTTCGGCATGTTCAATCAGCATGATGGTGGAATTGGGCACATCCACCCCTACTTCGATCACTGAAGTGCTTACCAGGATCTGGATCTGCCCGGACTTGAATTTGCGCATGGCCGCTTCTTTTTCCTCCCCTTTCATCCGCCCGTGCAGCAGCGACATCCGGAATTCAGAAAAGACACTACTCTGCAAGTATTCATAACTCTCAGTTGCCGCCTTCAAATCCATTTTTTCTGACTCTTCTACCAGGGGATAGACGATGTAAGCCTGTTCACCGGCAGTAACCTTCTCACGGACAAATTGGTGAACCTCTTTTAATTTTTTTTCAGTTCTCCAAGCAGTGACAATAGGCTGCCGGCCGGGCGGCATCTCGTCGATGATGGAATTGTCCAGGTCACCGTATAAGGTCAGTGCCAGGGTGCGGGGGATGGGAGTAGCAGTCATCACCAGCAGATGCGGATTCAAGCCTTTGCCAATGAGTTCTCCCCGCTGCAGCACTCCAAAGCGGTGCTGCTCATCAATGATCACTAAACCTAATTTCTGGAATTCCACCGTTTCTTCCAGCAAGGCGTGGGTGCCGATAATGAACGGTATATCACCCTGTTGCAATGCCCGGTGCAGGGAAATTTTCTGCTGGCTTTTCAGTGAACCGATCAATAACTGCAATTGGATGGGGATGCCGGTAAGCAGATCGTGGATGTTGAGGTAATGCTGTTCGGCTAAAATTTCGGTGGGAGCCATCAGCGCCACCTGATAGCCATTCTCGATGGCAATGAGGGCAGTGACCAGGGCCACCAGGGTTTTGCCCGAACCGACGTCACCCTGCAGCAGTCGGTTCATAGGATGCCCGCTTTTCAGGTCATTATAAATCTCCCGCAGGACGCGACGCTGGGCGTTTGTAAGCTGATAAGGCAGCTTTTGTAAAACTTTTTTAATGATCTCACCGGATGTTTTCATAAGGATTCCCTGCACCGGCGAACGTTGCTGATAATGGCGCAGAGCCATCAGCAGTTCCAGATAAAACAGTTCTTCGTACTTAAGGCGCCGCAGAGGCTGCCGGATTTCATCCATTGATTCCGGGAAGTGAACTTTCTGGTAGGCTTCCGCCCGGGGATAAAGCTGATATTTGGCAATCATTTCCTGCGGCAAATTTTCAGGAATCTGATGTTGATATTTTTCCAGCGCCTGCAGGATAATGCGGCGGAATCCCCTGGAGCTCAGACCGATGCTGCGCAGATCCTGGCCGCTGGGATAGAGGGCAATGATCTGACCGGTATTCAGCTGTTCCTTGGATTCTTCAATGATATCAAAAT
>MESS01000129.1:9809-10008 GCA_001771055.1 Caldithrix sp. RBG_13_44_9 | reverse complement strand
TCCAGATAGCGGCGGGGAATATAATCCAGCAGATCCTGGGCGGTAAAAATTCCGATCTTCTTCAACTGCCCGGCCCGGACTTCTCCCACTCCTTTTGCAAAGCGTACATCGATCTGGTCAGTGGTTTCCCGGGAAACGCTCATGGCTGCCGAAAATTATAAGAGAGGACGAATGATTTTTTCACTTTCAATCTGTCCAT
>MESS01000129.1:8457-9707 GCA_001771055.1 Caldithrix sp. RBG_13_44_9 | reverse complement strand
CGAACAGGGCATGGCTGTTCATGCTGTCCAAATTTCCGGTGGGTTCATCGGCCAGCACCAGTTTGGGATTGTTGATCAGCGCCCTTGCCACCGCTACCCGCTGCAGCTCACCGCCCGACAGCTGGGAAGGCCGGTGATGGAGACGTTTGGATAAACCAACTTCAGCCAGCAGTTCCTCCGCCCTCTGAATATGGTCTTTCCAGTTTTTCTGCATGATCATCCGGGGAATTAACAGGTTTTCCAGGGCGCTGAATTCCGGCAGTAGATAATGGAACTGAAAAACAAATCCAACATTTTTATTCCGGAATAAAGCGATTTCCGATTCTTTTAAATCGGTTACCCGCTGGCCGTCAATGATCACTTCACCAAAAGTAGGTTTATCCAGAGTACCCAGGATATGCAGCAGGGTACTTTTGCCTACTCCGGAAGGACCCATGATCACTAATATTTCTCCGGCCTGAATGGTCAGATTGATACCGCGCAGCACTTTCAGTGTTTCCGGGCCGGAGGGGTAATGCTTTTCGATCTGAATGGCCTGTAAAAGCTGTCCGTTTTTTTGACTCATTGCTCAATATTCCTACTCATATCGTATAGCTTCCACCGGTTCCAATCTGGAAGCCTTATATGCCGGATAGACTGAGGCAACCAGGCACAGGATGATGGCAGCTGCCGCGATCATTAAAAAATCGAATGCCTGCATTTTCATGGGCAGTTTATCAATCAGGTACACATCCGGCGGCAGTCTCAATAAACCAAAGGTCTGTTGAAGATAACATACCGTGAAACCAATGGCACTCCCCAGGGCGGTCCCGATCATCCCTACGATAATTCCCTCAAACAGGAATATCTGCATGATTCCCCGCGAGGTAGCCCCCATGCTCTTCAGAATCCCGATCTCGCGGGTTTTTTCCATCACGATCATGATCAGTGAGCTGACGATGTTGAAAGCAGCTACCATAATGATCAGGCACAGGATCAGGAAAGCCCCCCATTTCTCGATGGTCATCCAGCTGTACAGACTGCGGTTCAGCTCAAACCAGGTTTTGGTGACGAAGGGATAACCCCCAACCATTTTTTCGATTTCCAGTGCCACTTTTCCCGCCAGATTATAATCATCCAGTTTAATTTCAATCCAGGAAACCACATTCGGCATGTCGAATAATTTCTGACCGGATTCCAGTGAGACATAGGCCATTACTTTATCATATTCATAGAAGCCGATTTCACTGATACCAGTGACATAAAACTGT
>MESS01000129.1:3631-8448 GCA_001771055.1 Caldithrix sp. RBG_13_44_9 | reverse complement strand
GGTGGCGAAAAAATATTAGCTTCCTGTGGGATGATAAACAGGGTGACAATTTCGCCAGCTGAAAAAATCATCAGACTTTCTGCCAAATACCGGCCCAAAATAATACCGGGAAGTTCCCGTCCCTCCACGGTTTTCATCCCTAAATTAAATTCTCCATTTACGATGCTTCTAGGTACATCATTAACGGTTCCCACCGTGACCGGATCTACTGCCCGCACTACCACCGGCTGGTTATTATCGCGGGAGCGGATCACCCCTTCGCGGACAATCACTGGTGATATTCCCGCCACGTGCGGCAGGGTAGAAACAGTGTCCATGAGCTGGTGGTATTCCTGGATGCCGTCCACATAATATTTGCGCAGCTGGATGTGGGCATCAGCGTTAAACAACCGGGTTCGCACCTCGTCCTCAAATCCATTGAACGAGGAGAGCACAATGTCCAGGGCCGCTACCCCGATCATCACACCGATAATGGATACGTAGGTGATTATCGAGATGAAACCGGTTTTTCTCTTGGCCCGGAAGTAACGTTTGGCGATAAAAGATTCGTAACCCATTGAAATTCCTGATAGTTCAGGCAGACCCTGCCGGTAACAGGCATGGATCTACAGATTGCTTTGTTCCGGCCGCATATGCGGGAAGAAGATCACATCCCGGATGGAGGGTGAATCGGTCAATAACATGACCAGGCGATCGATACCGATTCCCAGTCCGGCAGTAGGCGGCATTCCGTGTTCCAGGGCACGGATAAAATCTTCATCCAGTACCTGCGCTTCCTCATCCCCTTTGGCGCGAAGCTCCATCTGGCCTTCGAATCTTTCGCGCTGGTCGATGGGATCATTGAGTTCGCTGAAGGCATTGCCGATCTCCTTTCCAGCAATGATCGGTTCAAACCGTTCGACCAGCTGGGGATTCTGGCGATGTTTTTTAGCCAGGGGAGACATTTCCAGCGGATAATCGGTGATGAAGGTTGGCTGGATCAGTTTTGATTCCACAAATTCCCCGAAAATTTCATCAATTATTTTACCACCACCCCAGCTATCTTCCACTGAGACCCCTAAATTTTCTGCTTCCCGGCGCAGCTTATTTTCATCCAGGCCGGCCAGATCCCGGCCGGTAAATTTCTTTATCCCTTCAAAAAGCGGCAGCCGCCGCCAAGGGGGAGCGAGATCGATCTCCTGTCCCTGGTATTTGATCCGGGTGGTTTTTAATACCTCCTGGGCCGCCCGGGAAATTAATTGTTCGGTAAATTCCATCATCCAGTGATAATCTTTGTAGGCTACATACAATTCCATCTGGGTGAATTCCGGATTATGAAACCGGTCAATCCCCTCGTTGCGGAAATCATTCCCGAATTCATAAACGCCGTCAAAGCCGCCCACAATAAGACGTTTCAAGTAGAGTTCATCGGCAATCCGCAGGTACAATTTCATGTCCAGGGCATTGTGATGGGTAACGAAAGGCCGGGCAGCTGCGCCTCCGTATAATGGCTGAAGGATAGGGGTCTGGACCTCAAGGAAATCATACTGATTTAAAAATTGACGCATCGCGGAAATGATACGGGTGCGTTTAATGAAGACTTCCCGGACTTCCGGATTTACCAGCAGATCCACATAGCGCTGGCGGTACCGTAATTCCTTGTCAGAAAAAGGATCATAAACGATCTTTTTACCCTCTTCCACTTTTTCTTTTACTATTGGAAGAGGTCGCAATGATTTACTTAACAGTTCCAACTTCTGGCAGTAAATGGTGATTTCGCCGGTATGGGTTTTGAAGACTTTACCATTCACGCCAACAATATCCCCCATATCCAGCAGTTTATACACCTCGAACGTCTTTTCACCCACTTCATCCTTTTTGAGATAGATCTGGATTTTTCCCGGCATGTCCTGAATATGGAAGAAAGCGGCTTTTCCCATCAGCCGGTTGGACATGATCCTGCCCGCCACCGCTACCTCTTTTTCCTGCAGTTTCTCAAAATCGGCAAGAATATCAGCAGAGGAATGAGTACGGCTAAATTCATAGGGATATGGATTTATCCCCATTTCCTGTAGTTTAAGCAGTTTTTCCCGGCGCTGCAGGATTAATTGGTTAAGCTCTTCCAACGATGGAACTCCTTATTCTATTTTTAAAAACAAAGATAAAGCATTTTTGTATTTTTTACAACTAAGAAGATAAAAGTGAACCGGACTTTCTAAATAGAAGTTGATGATGTTTTATTCATATTGGTACTGGCAGAAGTATCCCGCTCCTATGATCTAACCGGGGTTTATTTCCCTTGACATATTTTTCTATTGATACTAAATTTTTTTACTTAAATTCAAGTTGTTAAAAAAGTTAAAGCTAACTGCGAATCATTCCGATAATTTTTACATTGGAATGAATAAATAAATGATAAAAATAAGGAGTTCACAGTGAATCAGGTTTTCCTCCGGTCTGAGCAATTGGCTGATAAAATCTATGAAACCAAGCTCTATATTAATGAATGGAAGGTACTTTTTGCCCTGGATGGGAAAATGAATAACGCCCAGTTAGCGGAATTCCTGGAAGTGGGCAGTGATGAGGTACAAAAGGCCATCGTCCGCCTGAAAGGAATGGGTTTGATTTTACCTGAAAGCGGTATCGGGCTTCCAGCAGAAGAACCGGAAATCGCTGCAGGCCTGCCGGCAGAACCTGAAAAAAGAATTGGCCTGGGCAGGGGAAAAGTGAAGGAAAAGACCATTGAAGAGGAATTACGGGAATTTTCCAGCGAGGACCTTGAAGCTCAAACCGAAGAGCCGATAGATACTGCATCATTGCTGGATGAGATCGTGGAAGAAGCTGCGCCGCCGGCAACAGAGCCAGAAAAACCAGTAGCTGAAGAAGCTGACGAATCTTTACCCTTTGAATTTCCGGCTATGGAAGAAAAGGTACCCGAGGAAGAAATCGGGGAAGATTTCGAGGAACTGAAATTAGAGGAAACCGAGGCTGAGAAAAGCGCTGAGAGCGATCAGGACCTCGACAGTCTGATCAGTGACTTACTGAAGGAGGAAACTTTCGGTACCGAGAGTGAAAAGGGTCCGCAAATTCTGGATGAATCCGAGATTGTCGAGTGGGAGACTGGAAAAGACCTGCTGAAGGAGACCGAATTACCTGCCGGGAGTGAAACCCCGGAGCTAGGGGTTGATCAGATCTTTGAAACTGGAGAGGTAGAGACCCCTGCAGCCGGCCTGATTTTTGATACTGAGGTGGTTCCGGAAACCGAAGAAGTGCTGGAGGAAGAAAAAATCGAAATGCCTCCGATGCCAGCGGCTATCCAAAAAACGATTCTGGTGGTGGATGACAGTATTGTCATTCGTAAAATGGTAGAAATTGCCCTGGAAAATGAAAATTACAGCGTGATCTCGGTAGGTACCGGAAAAGATGCTTTCAGCTTTCTGGACAGCAAAGATCCGGACCTGGTGATCCTGGATATCATGCTGCCGGACGTTAATGGTTTGGATATCCTGAAGGTGATCAAAACCAAGAAAAATATACCGGTAGTCATGCTTTCAGCAAAGGATACTCCCAAAGAAACTGCCAAGGCCAAAGAATTAGGTGCGGACGATTTCATTCCCAAGCCGTTCAGGGATGAAGAGCTGGTTAATAAAATACATGAATTAATCGGCCAGTAATGGATAAGTTTTGCAGAAGATAAAATGTGATCATCAAAGGATAAAGGGAGATTATCCTGCAAGTGGATACTTCATAAATTAAAAAATATGATTGACCTGAAACTGATGCCCTATGATTAAAGTAGTGGAAAATAAAAATACTGACCCTATCTCTGAAGATAGGGTATCTGTTATCGAAATTAACGGTTACCTTTTCGGGGTAGATATTTTAAAATCGAAAGAAGTCTTTCCCCTGCCTTCCTTTACCGCTGTTCCCAATACCAGAGAATTTGTATTAGGAGTTTTTAACCTGCGGGGAGAGATTTATCCGCTGGTGGACATTTCGCTGGTGCTGGGACTGGAACCAAAGCCGGTTCAGTCCAGCGATATGGTGATGCTGCTGGAAGGTGATCGGGCAGGAGTGGGTATTATTACCGACCGGATTCACGGTGTGCATTTGATCAGCAGCAATTCCATAAAATCGGCCAAGGGTTCTATTTCCCTGGAAATGCAGGAGTTCATATCGGGAATGGTAACTGACCGGTCAACTGAAATTTATCTGCTGAACTTAGAACGAGTGATTTCGACCTTAACCAGCAATACGATCAACTGAGATTGGAACGAAGGATGGTGTTCGGATGAGTATGTTGTGGAAATTTTTTATTGTAACCTCCATCATATCACTTTTAGTTGTTACCCTATTTTGCTTTATTTTTACCGCCCAGCAAAAAGCAGAACTGGAAAAGCGAAGTATTGAACAACTGCGCCTGCTGGCGCTTCTGAGTTCGGCATCCGTGGAATCTTCCGAGATCCAGGCATTGCTGGATACTACCGATGTTTTCGGAAACGGTCTTTCCGGGACCCGGAAAAACCTGGATTCGCAGATCCAGAATTTTCTGCAATATCAGCAGCCGCTTAGGATCCAGAGAATTTCCATCCTGTTTTTTGAGGGAGATGTCGTCAAACTATTTTATAGTACTGTGAAACCTTTTACCCAGTTGTCTGAGGTCACCGAATATCCGGAAATGAGGCAGGTCAGAGAAAAGGCCGCAGTAGAAGTGAAACCGGATTACCTGGAAGAAAATCAGAGTTATTATTCAGCCTTCGCACCGGTGAAGGATGCTGAGGAAAACGTGATTGGTTTGTCAAAGGTGGATGTACTCACATCGGAAATATTCAGCCAGC
>MESS01000129.1:506-3341 GCA_001771055.1 Caldithrix sp. RBG_13_44_9 | reverse complement strand
AGGAGTCAGGCCAAACAAATTGATTCGACTTTTTCCGATGCCAAGAATATGGCTGAGATCATCAAATATGCCAACGATCGTTCTGTGCAGGCAGCGCAGGCAGCCACCCGGGCGGCAGAAGTGGCACAAAAAGGCAGTGAGATGGTGAAGAGCGCCATCGAAGGAATGCATCGGATCCGGGATATCGTGCAGGATACTGCCCGGCAGGTACAGGTGTTAGGTCAAAATTCCCAGGAAATCGGCGAGATTCTGGAAGTAATCAGTGAAATTGCCAACAGGACCAATCTGCTGGGATTAAATGCTACCATTGAGGCGGCCCGCGCCAGTGAGTCCAGCCGCGGTTTTGGCGTGGTAGCTGATGAAGTACGAAGCCTGGCAGAGCGTTCCAGTCAGGCTGCTAAAGACATTGCGGTTTTGGTGGAAAACATTCAGACCGGAACACTGGAGGCGGTAAAGGCCATGAAAGTGGGCAGTACCGAAGTGGAAAGGGAAACCAAAAAAGTTGACCAGGCCGGCGGCGCCTTAAAAGAAATTCTGGAAATGGCTCAACAATCCGATAGATTGATCAATGAGATCTCCGGTTCATTTAAACAGCAGACCATCACCAGTGCCAATATCGCCCAGATCATGGAAAAAATTGCGTCCATTGCCCAGGAGACTGCTGAAAGGGCGCAGAATTCAAAAACACTCTCGGATGAAATGGCCAAACTGTCTGGTATATTAAATGTTGCGGTATCAAAATTCCGTCTTTCTAATCAATTCAGAAAGAGGAGTTGATATCTGTAACAGGATAAAAATTTTTTAATCAGCAGGTGTAGATGATGAATGTTCAGAAAGCTGTAGATTTCGAAACCTTCTATTTCTTCAGCTTGTTGGAAACGATTGAAAAGAAGGCCAAGCGTACCCTGGATGCTTCCCTGCGGAAGTCCTTGCATCATTTGGTCCAATTTATATCTACCGGACAGACTCCCCTGGAGAGTATCGAAAAGCTGGCCCGGGTGCAGGGTACCAGCGATCTTTCCATTTTTTTCTCCGACCTGATTGAGCGGATCAATGAATACCCGCCGGAAAAAACGGTGAAAAATATCAGCGATTATGCCGATGATTTTCTTAATATCTTCAAAGAATTAGTTAAAGATCCAAGTTGGGATGAAAGCGCCTTCCAGGAAGTGGTTGGCGTCTTGCAACCAGAAGAACTAACAGCTCCCGAGAAAGTATCGGGAGATTTAAATTTTTATGAATTCATCCATTTCGCGATACGGGAAAAAATCCAAAAACATTTTCAACTGAGAGAACCGGCTTCGTTAAACCTGCTGGGAGAGTTATTTGACCGGCTGGATAATAACCTCAATCTTACAGAATTTTTTAATGCCTTCCGGACGGAAGGAATTCTTACATCGGTCATTGATTCGCTGGAAAAACTGTATCAGCCTTCTGGTGATTCATCCGAACTTCAGAAATACCTGGATGGATTCTGGCAGGAACTGGATAATCTTTCGACAGGATTACTTATGGTGGCCTTTAACGATGCAGAGCTGTTCCGGATTTTTTGTTCCGGCGAAGCATTGGTTACGGCCCCTCCGGCTGAGGTTGAGGCTGAGACGCCGGCAGCCAGGGTAGCAGAAACCGAAGCTCCGGCAGAACCGGAAACCGCACGGATAGAGTTGTCAGAAGACGATAAAAATCTCCGCTGGTTGCTGCGGGATTATATCGCGCATGAGATCGAGGAACTGACCAAAGAAATATTGCAGCAGGTCGAGTCCTTGACTGCTGCCCCCGGCAACCGGGAATATGAGGCCGGAGTGCTGGCTAATCTCAAGGTTTTGAGAGATCTGGGACAGATTCATAAATACCCCAAAATTGAAAGTGTTGCCCTGGATATTTCCCTGCAGCTAAAACGAATATTCCAGGAGAATAAAAGCCTGCCGGGGACTACCTTTTATACCTTACAGAAAATCTTTAAACAATTTATTGATTACCTTGATGGTGTTCTCCAGAATCAACCCCAGGATAAAATCCAGCTTCTGGATCAGTTAAAGAATGAATTCTTGAATACTGTATCACCCACACCGGTGGTTCAGCGGACTATTTCCTTTGAGCAAAGTGAAATCCTGCATCCGGTTTTCAGCGAGGTCCATGTCCGGTTTATTGACCGGCTGCGGAAGATTTATGATACCATTCTGCAAGATCCGGCAAATGCCGATCTCAAGAATCAAATGTCGGAACAGCTGAATCATTTACATGAGTGGTATGGGATCTGGAAATTAACCGGAGCTCAGAATATCCTGGAGGTACTGCAGAATTGGCTGCGGAATCAGAAACAACAGGAAAAGCTGATTAAAAAGTATAACCGGATTCTGGAAATTCTGTCCATGCTGGCCGATAGACTCTTCAGTGCTACCCAGGATGATTGGACCCGGGCCCTGGAAAAACTCACCCTACCGGAAAAAGGATCTGAGGAATTCGGAGTGAACAAGTCTGAGAAGGCTTTTATCGATGTAACCTTGCGCCAGTTGAAAAAGATGATCCAATTGCTGCAAGATGATTCGCTGGATTTCAAGGAGAGCAGGAGAATAGAATTTCTTCCCTCCCTGGATCACCTGATTGAAAATTGCCGGCTGGTGCAGCATGAACCACTGGAAAAATTGTTTGCCGATATCTCCCAGGGATTGCAATCTCTGCCGGAAATGGATGTGGAGAAGGAACGTTTATTCAGAAAAACTCTGGCTAAACTAATCCAACAGATTCAGCGTGATCTATCGCGGGGATTTAAGGAATTATCTTTCGAAAATCTGCAGTTGGCCCTGGAGAACGTTTTTAATAAAAGTGAACCGG
>MESS01000129.1:240-468 GCA_001771055.1 Caldithrix sp. RBG_13_44_9 | reverse complement strand
GCGCTGGAAAAAGAGCCAGAGGTTCCAGCAGTGGAGGAAATCGGAGAGGAGGAACTGAAATCAGCTTTTCAGAGCGAGATCTCCAAGTATCTGGCTGAACTGGAAAAGATCATCGAAATTCTTAGTGATGATTTAGAGAATGATCCTGAACTGCTGAAATTTGGAAATGTGTTGCATACTGTAAAAGTATCTGCCCAGATGATGAACCATCCTGAAATTGCGGAATTG
>MESS01000129.1:0-128 GCA_001771055.1 Caldithrix sp. RBG_13_44_9 | reverse complement strand
AAGCTAAAAAAGTTGATTCGATGAAAATTATTGAATCAATTAACGATTATATTGTCAAATACCAGGCAGTAGATGAATCGGCAGAAGTCGCAAAAAAAAAATCTAAGAGAACCTCTGGCCGAACTGTA
>MESS01000128.1:35203-38223 GCA_001771055.1 Caldithrix sp. RBG_13_44_9 | reverse complement strand
GATCTGGGTGGCAGCATCCAGCCTTCCGCCAAAAGTATTGATTTCGAAGATTATCGCTTCTGCCTGCTCTTTTTGAGCCAGTTCGATAATTCGCTCGATGTAAGGAGGTAATCCCAGATCAATGGTACCCTCAATTTTAATTTGATAAACCTGCCCTGGCAGGATGGAACAAAATAATAACAGCAAGACGATTGATAAGATTTTCATGGTTTATTTTTTTCCTTTAATTTATTCCAGGATTAGCTGTAAAACAACAGCAGATATTCAGGGATTAAAACTTAAAATCTGTATTGACATAACCTGATTTGTCTATTAAATTTTCAAGTCTTGAATTAAGAATCAGGGGCTGTAGCTCAGCTGGGAGAGCGCTTGAATGGCATTCAAGAGGCCAGGGGTTCGACTCCCCTCAGCTCCACTAAAGAATAGGTAAGATATTAGAGGTGAGAAGTAAAAAGTGTAATCTTGTGGATATGTAGATCATCTGCTTGTAAGGTCTTGTTGTCATTCTCATATAAATTCAGGTAAACTTCACGAAGATTTTTCTCACTTCTAACTTATAACTTGTCTTAAAAGGCGCCGTACCCAAGTGGCTAAGGGAGAGGTCTGCAAAACCTCCATTCGACGGTTCGAATCCGCCCGGCGCCTCCAGAATTTTGAAAGGGCTCATGGTGAAGCCCTTTTTTCTTGATCTTAACTACCCCATTTTTCAGGTATTCAATCAGTATTACCATCAAGTAGATTTTGTCCTACCCCAGATTTTACCATCGATGCATTTACCAAAGTATCCTCCACTATGTGAAAGCCCATGAAATTGATCCACAGGTAGATGTTATTCAGGTTTGATTGTTGTTGAACATGAAATATCATTCTTTAGCTGATCCCCTTGTGTCAGTGTTGGGATCTATTAAGTGAGCGTATTATTCCCCATAATCTCGGGTCCTGTAGTTTTAGTGCCCTTACTTATAGATGACTGAGTATTTATCTGAAATTTTTAGGATTTCCCTTATCAGTGACACTTCGCAGAGTCTTTTAATTAACATTGCAGTTGATTTTGGAATATATTGAAGTGTATTTTCAAACCTTTAAATAGTATCGGTGTTTCTATGCCAAAAAAAGGTGTTCTGATTGGAATTGCCGGAGCAAGCGGTTCCGGAAAAACTCTGGTCGCGCGGACTCTGCATGACTCACTGGGTTCCGAACAGGTGTTGAACCTGCAGGAAGACTCTTATTACCAAGACCTTTCTCATTTACCCTTTGAAGAACGAACCCGGTTTAATTTCGATCATCCTGATGCTTTCAACCATCAGCTGCTTTTTACTCAGCTGAGTTCCCTCCTGAATCGCCAATCAATCCAGCAACCGGTTTATGATTTTACCAGACATATCCGAAGTGTAGAAAGCAGAACAATACAACCCCAACCTATTATTATTTTGGAAGGTATTCTGGTGCTGGCGGTACCTGAGATACGTGATCTGATGAATATCAGAATTTATGTTGATACTCCGCCTGATATCTGTTTTATCCGCCGCCTGGAACGGGATATCCAGGAACGTGGAAGAAGCGTGGAATCAGTTATCAAACAATATCAGGAAACAGTGCGACCAATGTTCATGCAGTTCATTGAACCCTCAAAACGATATGCGGATATTATTATTCCCCATGGAGGAAAAAACGTGATCGCTATTGATATTATTCAGGCTAAAATAGAGAAATTGTTATCCACCAAATGACTTTTTATAGCCGGAGTAACCAAATCCAACTGAGGTAAAAATCAAGTTGTATCATAAATTGACCATTATTTAATTCGGGGTGGAAGTCAGCATGTTCTCAATAATGCAGCGTAACATGGGCTGGATCGAGGTTATCTGCGGCAGTATGTTCAGCGGGAAGAGTGAGGAGTTGATCCGGCGCTTGCGCCGGGCTATGATCGCTCGTCAAAAAGTGGCAATATTTAAACCCAGGATTGATACGCGTTATAGCAGTGATCATATCGTTTCCCATAGCGAATTAAAGATTCCCTCCAAAATGGTGAAAGATGCCTGGGATATCCTGGAGCAATCCCTGGAGGCGCAGGTAGTGGGAATTGATGAAGCGCAATTTTTCAGTCGTGATCTGGTTCTGATTTGCCAAAAATTGGCCAACATGGGGAAACGGGTCATTGTGGCCGGACTGGATCAGGATTACCGCGGAGAACCATTCGACCCGATACCTCAGCTCTTAGCAGTGGCTGAATATATCACCAAAACACATGCCATCTGTGTAATCTGCGGTAATCCAGCCAACTACACTCAGAGAAAAACAGCTGATCAGGCCCGGGTGGTGGTGGGTGCGGCTGACATTTATGAAGCCCGCTGCCGTAATTGTTTTGAACCTCCGGAAGATATAAAAACCGAGATCAAACTGGCCGGAAAAAGGCGCAGGGGAAATAAGGAGAGACTCAAATGATACTGGATTTGCTTTTCGGAGTGTTGGGCCTCATTTGCCTGCTGGGAATTGCTTACCTTTTTTCCGGCGATCGAAAAAAAATCGACTGGCGTCTGGTAGGTACCGGAATTCTCCTGCAGATTATCTTTGCCGTCTTTGTTCTGAAAGTCCCCGGTGGTGAATTAATCTTTAATACCCTTAGCCGGTTTTTTGTTACTATAATTAGTTTTACCTTTCAGGGTGCCTCCTTCGTTTTTGGTTTTTTATCTTCTCAATCTTCCACCGAAAAAATGTTCCCCCCGGACTTGCAGAATAAAGGTTTCGGATTTGTATTCGCGTTTCAGGTACTTCCAACAATCATATTTTTTTCCTCGTTGATGTCAGTTCTCTATCATTTAGGGATCATGCAAAAAGTAGTACAGGCCATGGCCTGGGTAATGGCCAAAGCCCTGCGGGTGAGCGGTGCTGAATCTTTATCCGTGGCGGCCAATGTTTTCATTGGGCAGACCGAGGCTCCGCTGGTCATCCGGCCTTACGTTTCTACCATGACCCAGTCTGAGCTGCTCACACTGATGATTGGCGGGATGGCCACCATC
>MESS01000128.1:34707-35189 GCA_001771055.1 Caldithrix sp. RBG_13_44_9 | reverse complement strand
GGCTGCTTATGTGAATAT
This sequence comes from Caldithrix sp. RBG_13_44_9, assembly GCA_001771055.1. Taxonomy (GTDB): domain Bacteria; phylum Calditrichota; class Calditrichia; order RBG-13-44-9; family RBG-13-44-9; genus RQOF01. Next base: position 35,171 of record MESS01000128.1, on the reverse strand, counting down.
TCTGGGTGGGCCAGATCCGCAAATGCAGATTTTTTATGCCAAGCATCTGTTGACTGCTTCCATCATGGCTGCACCAGCCACAATGGTTATTGCAAAAATTCTTTTACCAGAGAAGGACCTTCCGGAAACGAAGGGAACCATAAAATTAAAGGTAGAAAAGACTACCACCAATGTGATCGATGCTGCCGCAACAGGTGCTGGTGATGGTTTAAAATTAGCTCTGAATGTAGCAGCCATGCTTTTGGCATTCATCGCTTTAATTGCCATGCTGAATTATATCCTGAGTGGATTAGGACACTTTACCGGAATAAATTCGGTACTGGGGAAACCGTTGAGTTTAAATTTCTTACTGGGGTATCTTCTTTCGCCCATTGCCTGGATCATTGGGGTACCCTGGTCTGATGCAGTAACAGTCGGTTCTTTGATTGGCCAAAAAGTCGTTTTGAATGAATTTATTGCTTACG
>MESS01000128.1:34393-34694 GCA_001771055.1 Caldithrix sp. RBG_13_44_9 | reverse complement strand
GCTGATCCAGAACGGCGTCCTGTCAGATAAGGCAAGGATCATTTCTACCTATGCTCTTTGTGGATTTGCCAATTTTTCTTCCATAGCCATTCAAATTGGAGGAATTGGTGGAATTGCTCCCAACAGGCGTCACGATTTAGCCCGGTTTGGTCTGCGGGCCGTTTTGGGTGGTTCATTGGCCACCTTTATGACCGCAACCATAGCCGGATTTTTAACATCGTTATAAACCAGATTTTGACAATTTAGAAGTACTTATAATGATCAGAGAGGAAATTATATGAAAGGCTGGATGAAAATAACC
>MESS01000128.1:33594-34361 GCA_001771055.1 Caldithrix sp. RBG_13_44_9 | reverse complement strand
GACATTTTACTATCTCATGTTCTCTCAACTTTTTGAAGGTTCCCCACCAGTCGCTAAAAACAGCTATCTGGAATTGAATATTTTTGGAGAGCTGCCAGAAAGAGAAATGTCCGATCCTTTAACCAGAATATTCACCGGTGATATTCCATCCCTGGATGGGGTATTGCAGTGCATCCGCAAAGCCAAAGTGGATCCCAGTATCAAAGGATTAATTCTTCGTCCCCTGGGCTTAAGTATCGGCTGGGCAAAAACGGAAGAACTAAAGCAGGCCGTACGAATTTTTAAGGAATCGCGAAAACCGGTTTATGTCTATCTGGAAATGGGGACTAATAAGGAATATTACCTTGCGCTGGAAGGTGATATGATCTTTGGACCTCCGGCTAATCTTCTATTTATTAACGGTTTACTCGGTGGTGGGTACTACTTTAAAAATACGCTCGATAAAATAGGAGTGGAAGCAGATTTCATTGCCATCGGGAAATACAAAAGTGCCCCCAATATGTTGACCCAAAATGACATGAATCCAGAGGATAGGGAAGTGGTTACTGCAATTCTGGATGATTTTTATGCCCGCTATATTGAGGCTATTAGGTTTTCCCGTAACATGGAAAAAAATGAGGTCAAACAATTAATAGATCATGGAATCTATGATTTGCGGGGAGCTTTTGAAAAGGGTCTGATAGATACTTTGATGTATTATAACGAATTCCAGGATTATCTGAAAATTCTGGAAAATAAAAAACCACGCCTTGTTTCGTATTCTCGTT
>MESS01000128.1:33339-33541 GCA_001771055.1 Caldithrix sp. RBG_13_44_9 | reverse complement strand
CTGGTTTATTGCCTGGGGGACATTGTTTCCGGTTTTGGCGAAGCCTATACCGAAGAGGGAATGATGATTGCCGAAGGAATGGCTGATGCCATCCGGCAGGCAGCAGATGACGATCAGGTAAAGGCAATTGTCTTGCGCATTGATAGTCCGGGGGGCTCTGGCCCGGCAGCGGATATCATCTGGCGGGAAGTAGAACTGGCTC
>MESS01000128.1:31306-33332 GCA_001771055.1 Caldithrix sp. RBG_13_44_9 | reverse complement strand
TAAACCGGTCATTGTATCCATGTCTGATGTTGCAGCCTCCGGTGGGTTTTATATCGGGATGCCCACAGACAGTATATTTGCTCAACCCAGTTCGATTGTAGGCAGTATTGGAGTATATTCCGGAAAATTTTCACTGAAAGGTTTATATAACAAACTTGGCATAACCAAGGTGGAAATACCTCGTGGAGCAAATTCTACCCTCTTTTCTGAAATCCGCAAGTTTGATGAACAACAGCGGCTTATTATTCAGGAAAATATGAAAATATTTTACCGGGAATTCGTCACCAAAGTATCTGAAGGACGAAACTTGACCTATGAAGAGGTTGACGAATTGGCCCAGGGGCGGGTCTGGACCGGAGCACAGGCAGCGGAGAATGGATTGATCGATCGGGTTGGTGGAATCTATGATGCGATTAATTCTGCCAAAAAAATGGCTGGATTTCCGATAGATTCCTATGTGAAATTGAAAGTATATCCCCGGGAAAAGTCTTATTTAGACCGGATCCTGGCTGAGGGCCTGGATGCAAGAGCCAGACAAGAACTTTTAAATGATTTATTGCCAGCCGCATTGAGGAATTATCTGCAGGGATTTTTCTATTTTCAAGATTATGAACCCCTGTATATTTTGCCATTTTTACCGGAAATCCATTAATCAATTAGACTTTACCGGTGCATTATAGCTGAGATCATCATGAACTTGCGCAGGATGTTCGAAAAAGAAAAAATGTGGACCTACTCCAATCTGTTAAGCTTTTCCCGAATTTTTATCGGTATGTTTTTATATTATGGGATAAGCAGGCGTCTACTATCTTTTTCGTTTTTTCTGGCGGTACTGGCTGTGTTTACCGATTTTGCAGATGGCTATCTTGCCCGAAAAAGAAATGAGATCAGTGAGCTGGGAAAAATTCTTGATCCGCTGGGAGATAAAGTGACGGTGGCCCTGGTAGCCATTGCCCTTCATTATGCCTATGGTTTGCCCCTGTGGATTGTCTTATTGATCATTGGCCGAGACATCCTGATTCTGATAGGATCGGTCATTTTAATTGAAAAACTGCAGAATGTGGTTGCTTCGGAAATGCCGGGAAAAGTAGCAGTAACCATCATCGCCGGTCTCCTGTTAGCTTACCTGTTGGACTGGAATTTTTTAAAACCGCTTCTGCTTTATTTAACGGTATTGGTGGTCCTGGTCTCCTTTTTTTTCTATCTACTAAGATTCTTTAAAATGATCTTAAAAAGTAAACTGAATAATTAAGGTGATTTCATCGAGACGACTGTTTCAGAAAGAATAATGCAAAGTCTAACCTATATCAGGTCACAATGTGATCTCTCTCCATCCATCGCCATTATTTTAGGCTCCGGTTTGGGAAAATTTGCTGATACCCTTCACTCTCAGGTTGCTGTTAAAACTTCTCAAATACCCCACTATCCGCCATCCACAGTTGAAGGGCATCAGGGAAGGCTGGTCTTTGGATATGTAAATCAGGTTCCGGTTTTAGCAGTTCAGGGTAGAACTCATTTTTATGAGGGCCATTCGATCTCTGATGTTGCCTACGTGGTGAGATTGATGGCCAGCCTGGGAACAAAATTATTGATTGTCACCAATGCAGCCGGTGGGGTTAATCCTCATTTTAAACCGGGTGATCTGATGATCATCTCCGATCACATCAATTTCATGTTCCGGAATCCCCTGCGCGGGACGCAGTTGCCCGCAGAATCTCGCTGGACGGATATGTATAATTCTTATGATAGAGAATATTCTGAGATCATTGAGCAAATAGGATTGAGAATCAGTGTCCCTCTGAAAAAAGGGGTGCTATTTGTTTCCATGGGACCAACCTATGAAACCATTTCAGAAGTAAAGATGGCCCGTCGTTTTGGAGCTGATGCTGTTAGTATGTCCACTGTTCCAGAAGTATTAGCTGCTCGGGCCAATCAGATCAAGGTAATTGGAATTTCCTGCATTACCAACCTGGCTACCGGCCTAAGTACTTCACCCCTGTCCCACGATGAGGTGACGGAAATAGCA
>MESS01000128.1:29475-31260 GCA_001771055.1 Caldithrix sp. RBG_13_44_9 | reverse complement strand
CCGAACTGGCCAGAAAACTTAATCCATAATGTCCGGATGAAGTTTATTATATAATGGCTGCCAGGATGATTCCTAAAATGAGCCACAGGGGAATGGAGAACAGCAGTGCCCACATTAATCCCTGCACCGTTTTCAGCCGTTCTTTCAGAGAGCGCTTTTCAAATGCCCGTTCGATGCGCAGTTTGACATCTTCCATATGAAACGGTTTAGTGATATAATCATAGGCCCCTTTTTTGATGGCATCCACTGCCGTCTCTATGGAAGGATAACCTGTAATCATTAAAAATATGACTTCTTTATCAATATTTCTGATGCGTTTTAACAATTCCAGTCCATCAATATTGGGCATCAATAAGTCCGAAATGATTAGGTCGAAATCGCCCTTTCGGTATTTATCCAGGGCATCCTGGCCATCTTCTGCCGTATGAACCTCGTAATTCATACTTTCCAGATAGTTGCTCAATACTTCCCGGATATTTTCTTCATCATCCACTACTAAAACCCGACCTAGCTTTTTCATAACTCCATCCATACTTTTTGTTCGAAAAAATACGATACTCCAATATTTTAAGTCAAGGAAAAACTCAACATTACCATATCATCGTCTTTTATCCCTCAGGGCTTTAGCGGGATAATTTTACTATTTTCAGACACTAAAATGTATTATTTAAGTTTTAACTAGGCATTATCTTTTTGTTAGTTGAAATTTAAAAGAAAAGGTTCCTCCCTTTAAGATCTAAAATTATTTATTTTAGATTGATCAACAAAAAATAAGGAGGAACCTGTGTCATGAAAGTAAAACGGAGAATTCATCATCGCAAGGGAATTAAATGGTTATTAGAGCAGAATGTTGAAATCAAATTAGAAGTATTGAAGCACCAGTTAGAGTTGAGTCGCATGTTAATCAATGAGCTGTTAGAAGATGAAGTCAAGAGTTATACGGGAGAGCGTTATAGTCATACCAAGCCCTCTGAGAGTCGATACAGCCGGTGGGGATTTAATCCCAGTAGTGTGAAAATAGGTTCAGAACGGATACGGGTAGAAGTTCCCCGGGTCTATGACCATGAGCAGGAAAGTAATCCAACCTTGGATATGTTTCAGCGATTAAAGGAGCTACCGGAGATCGATGAACGGTTACTTAAGGCCGTAATATTGGGTTTAAGTACCCGAGACTATGAACAGGTCATCAAGACGATGGTCGATAGTTTTGGTTTGAGTTCTTCGAGTGTCAGTACCGAGTTTATTGAGCAAAGCAGCCGGCAATTGGAGGCCTTTGAGAGTCGGAATCTGAGTGACCATGAATTTGTCGCCTTATTCATCGATGGGAAATACCTGGCCAAAGAGCAGATCATTATTGTTTTAGGGGTTACTGAGCAGGGAGACAAGATTTCTTTAGGTTTTATACAGAGTGCCACAGAGAATTATACGAGTATCAAAGAGTTATTGAATAAACTGGTAGATCGTGGATTACGATATGAAGAGGGTATATTATGCGTGATTGATGGTTCCAAGGGTATATACAAAGCGGTGAAGGAAGTCATGGGGACCTATGCCGTTATTCAACGTTGTATTTGGCACAAGCGGGAGAATGTGTTGAGTTATTTAAATGACATGCAACAGGAGCACTATCGCCGGCGATTGAATAAAGCCTATGGTTGTGATACCTACCAGGAGGCTAAAGATCAATTAGAGGCGATCATCAAGGAATTAAAAGCGGTGAATGTCAGTGCCTCCAGATCCCTACAGGAGGGCTTAGAAGAAACCCTTACCCTTCATCGTCTGGAA
>MESS01000128.1:18326-29416 GCA_001771055.1 Caldithrix sp. RBG_13_44_9 | reverse complement strand
CCTCAGGGCTTTAGCGGGATAATTTTACTATTTTCAGACACTAAAATGTATTATTTAAGTTTTAACTAAAAATTCAAATTGATTTGATATTTTATTTGGCCTATTTTATAAGAAAATTTTGAGGATAAAAATGAAGATAATTGAAAATGTGCTTAGAATAATTGTTGTTCTGCTTTTATTATTCGTGCTCATTCAAAATTCAGGTCAACGGATCAACCTCTTTTTATTCACTCTGTCATATAGCGAAATTAATTTAGCCATTGTCTTGCTAATTACTCTGGGATTTGGAGCTATACTGGGAGCGCTGCTGCTCAGCTTTTCTCTGATCCATTCCCACAACGAAGTACGGCAGCTGCAGAAAAAAAATCGACAATTGATCAAGGAACTTGAAAATTTACGCAACATATCAATTGATGAAATCCCTGACGAAGGCTCGAAAGATAAAGATCAAAATCAAAGCCAGTAAAAGGAGAATCAGTACATGCAATCCTCGGACCTGTTAATGGAATTGCTGATAATTCTTTTGGTTATCGCTGCACTAATCATCATTTACTATTATACCCGGGTCTACCGGAAACCAAAAGCGGATAAAGGTAGTTATTTGGCCGCACTGGAATATCTGGCTGATGGAAATGAAAAATGGGCTATCCAGAAGTTCAAAGAAACCGTCCGGGATGATTCGGAAAACGTTCAGGCTTATCTGCGTCTGGGTGATTTATTAAGAAAGAGGGGATTTGCCAACAATGCCTTGAAAATACATAAAGATCTGACTTTTCGGGGCAATCTTTTCCCTGAAATTAGAGATAAAATTCAATTTAGTCTTTTACTGGATTATGAGGCAACCGGAAATTATAAGGTTGCGATCGAATTGGCTAATTCCATAATTGAGAATGATAAAACTTATCAGAATGAGGCAGCTTTGAGGCTGTTGAATTACCTGGAACGCGAGGAAAGATGGCAGGAAGCGTTTCTCACCATCAAGAAATGTTTCAAAGAACTCACTCCGTTGCTTATTAAAAAGTCAGCTTTATATTTAGTCTTCGAGGGTTTGAAAATTCAGGAAAAGGGTGAGGGACGGGAGGCCCGTATCAAATTTAAAGAGTCCATGAAAATTGATCCGGAGTGTGCTGCTGCTTTTTATTGTTTAGGCAAGTCTTATTATGTGGAAGACCGGCTGGAAGATGCGATTCACGAATGGGAAAATCTATGCCGTACTCTGCCTAAAAAAGCTTATTTAACCTTTAAGGATCTTGAACGATCCTGGTTTGAGATGGGAAAATTTACCGAAGCCGAAAAATTATATAAGGGCATCCTTGCCAAAGACTCCAAAAATATTTTTGCCACGGTTGCCCTGGCTGAAATCTATACTAAAAAAGAAGATTTTGAACGGGCTCTGGATGTGCTGGATCGCCTGGGTGATGAAAACCAGCACGATCCGCAAATCGTGGGTTTCAAATTGAAAATTCTATCTAACAAAAATCAATATAAACAGGCCATCCACCACGCCCTGGATTATTTTAATAAGCGCTATGATTTAAGTGAGCGTCGTTTTGAATGTCAGGAATGTCAGTATAAAAGTGATGAACCTATTTGGATTTGTCCCCAATGCAAAAGCATAGATTCATTCGATTTTTAGCAGTACTTATCATTGCTTTTATTTTTTCTGCCTACGGTCAAGAAGCGGATCTTTACCAGCTCTATATTAATGGTCAAATTGCAACTCTGGAAAATCTTCTGGTGTCCAACAGAATTGAGCATCCGGAATGGAAAAAATTTATCAGTGCTATTTTCGAGGAAAATTTTGATGAAGCGCTGGGGCAATTTATTGATATCTATAATCAAACACATGATAGTCGGCTGAAAAAAGTGATCATTGATCGGGTTTCGCAATATTATTATGCTAAAGGTTTATATGACTCAGCCGAAAGAATATTGGAGGATGAAGGATTCAGGAATCAAATATTTTCCATGGAGGTAGATAAAATATATTTTGGAATTCAATTAGGTGCATTTTCCTCTCAAGAAAATGCGGCGAATGCCAGATCGAAATTTCAGAAAAATATATCAGATGTCACAATAATCAAAAAAAACAGTGCCGGTAAAGAACTTTTTGTGGTGGTAGCAGGCAAGTTTGAGAAAAAGGAAACTGCTGAAAATTATAAAGCTCAATTAAACGAAAAATATGGTTATAAAGGATTAATCATTCAATATTAAACAGGATTTAAAATATGAATCCTCAAATCTTAAAGCAAATTCCATTGTTCTCAGAGTTGGGCGACCGGGATCTGGAAAAAATCATCCAGGTAGCCAGCCGGAAGCGCTATCATAAGGATAATACCATCTTGATCGAGGAGGAAGTCGGTTCCACCATGTTTGTCATACTTTCTGGGAGAGTTAAAATTTCCCGGATAAGTGATGATGGACGGGAAGTGATACTCTCCATACTTAGCGATGGTGATTTTTTTGGAGAGATGTCGCTTCTGGATGGGCATACCCGCTCAGCCAATGTTACTTCTATTGAAGAATCCGAATTGCTGGTAATACGACGGGAAGAATTTCTACAGATGCTAAAAGACTTTCCCCAGATTGCCATTAATCTCCTTAAGGAACTAGCTCAGCGAATCCGTAAGAGTGATGAACACATCAAATCCCTTTCATTGCAGGATGCTACCGGAAGGGTAGCTACAACTCTGTTGAGAATTGCTGAGGATTCCGGTGTTTTCCGTAAAGGACAGGTGGAAATTCTGGAATTGCCGCTGCAGCAAGATCTGGCAAATATGGCTGGAAACAGCCGGGAAACAATTTCCCGGGTTATCAAATCACTGAGTGATGATGGATATCTGAGAAAACAAAGTGGTAAGATAATCATCCTGGACTATGAGAAATTTCGGTTGAAATTTTCTAAATAGTTAGTCAGGTATTTTAATATCATATGAAAATAGTCATTGCCGGAAAGGATTGGGAGTCATCTGCCGATATCAGAAATGCTTTAAGCGGTGAGGATTATGAAATTCAGCAACTGACCTTCGACACTCTGAAGGTGAACATTGTCCATCCTTCCTCTGCGGCTCTTCTTATTCTCAATTTTTCTGATAGTAATCAAAAAGACCTTCAGAAATTTCAACCGGTCTTAAGCAGCTGGGCAAAAGATTTGGATAGGGTTATCTCTTTTATCCCCTACAATAGTCCGGGAATTCGTTCAGGTTTATTAAAATCCGGACTCGATCAGATTCTGGAACTTCCCTTTTCCCATTCTGAATTGCGCTTGGTAGTGGAGAATTTCCTCAAAAAAAATGCCCAGCCTCCAGGGAAAACGAAAGACCTTCCCAGAGCCGAATCGCTTGATGGTTATTTTCAAATTTTTGATACCATAATAAACAATAAAATGAATTTGGCGGCTGTCAACAATTGGGTTCTGAAATATTATAATACTCAGGTAAAAATCCCCCATATCTATTTCTTCGAGGTAATCACAGATACCGAAGCAGTTTTGAGATATTATGTATCTGCAAACTGGACTGGCGAAAATCTAAAAATTAATTTTCATCAGCTTATCGAATCACACCAAGCAAATCATATTATCATAAATGAAAATCAGGGTACAGACCACCCCAAGAATCTTTATCTAAAATCCATTCTGAACTTACCGGCTAAATGCTTTATCCTTTGTCCGGTCAGACTTCAACATAAAATCAAGTTTTTATACCTTTTTATTCAAACCGACTTCACTTCATTTACTGAGCTTCAGAAAATCCTGATCTACCATTTCCAAAAAATAGTAGAATTTGAAATCAATAAACAACTGCCTTTGACCACTGATAAGAAATCAGAATTGTTAAAACCTGAATATTCTTCAGCCAGCTTTTTTCGTGGCATTCTTGATCAATTGAATTTTGGGATCGTCATATTTAATGAACAGCTGGAAATCAAATACATTAACCGGGAAGGATTAAAACTTATTCATTTCAAAGAAGAAAGTCTGCAGAACCAGACACTGGAAAATCTTTTCGGTGAACAGAATACCGCTGTTATCAAGACCACCATGAGTCTGGCCAGTGGTGCTTTTGAGCGGCCGGAAATCGAACTCATGACACCCGCCGGCCAAAAAATATTGATAGGTTTTACCCTTACCGAATATGTCGATCCTTCTGATCAACAGAAAGGTTTTATTCTTTCCTTGAAGGATATTACCTACACCAAAGAATTGCAGGAAGAAATGATCAGAATGGACCGATTGGCATCACTGGGTGTAATGGCCAGCGGAATCGCTCATGAGATCCGGAATCCCCTGGCAGGAATTAAAGCGATTGCCCAGACGTTTGAAGAAGAATTGAGTAAAAATGATCCTAAAAACGAGTACGTAAAACGGATCATTAAACAGGTTAATCGGTTGGATGATTTGCTGAAATCCCTGTTCTCTTATGCCAAACCGCCAAAACCAAATCGCCAATTCTTTGTAGTAAAAGAATTGGTTCAGGAAGTGTTGTCTCTCTTGCAGCAGAGGATGCAAAAGCACAATATTAATTTTATCCAATCATATGAAAAAAATTTACCTTCAATTTTTATTGATGGAGCACAAATTCAACAGGTTATATTCAATTTGATCCTGAACAGTATTGAGGCTATTGAAAAACAGGGTGAAATTAAACTAGCAGCAAAAAAAGTAAAGAAAAATGATGAGATCTTTCAACGCAAACCATTCCAAAAAAAAGTGACCGATCAACCCTATATCCAAATCCTGATCACGGATACCGGCAGTGGTATTTCTCCGGAAAATCTTTTGCAAATATTTAATCCTTTTTTCACTACTAAAAACTATGGAACAGGATTAGGACTTTCCATTGTGTATCAAATCGTTCAGGAAAATAACGGGGTCATTTATTTTGAGAGTGATATTACTCACGGCACTCAATGTTATCTTTTCCTTCCCTGTTTTCAAACCATCAATAAAGATTCTCTGAAAAAGTGATATGATCCGGGTGGTTTATTCTTCCTCCCTTATTTGTGAACCACTGCTTTATGCCATTACCCATCAGCTGGGGCGGCTGGGTATTACCGTAAAGAAAATTCCGGAGATGGAATGCTTGACAAAATTGGAAAACGGGGAAGCTGATATCAGTTTGCTTACCCCGCTTGCTTATGCCAAAAGCAAAGGTCAAATTCTCCTGGTTGAGGATTTAATGATTCATAGCCCGCTGGATGGCAAAAACATCCTGCTGTTTTTTAAAGGAGATCTTAAAAGCTTTGGGACTGTTTATTGCCAGGAAATAAAAAAAGAAAATAATTTTGAAAAATTTTTAGCAGAGTTGGTCTTACGGGAATATTTTGAGCTGGATATCAACTGGCAGCCTCTTTCAGCCGGCTTTTTAACTGACTCTTTGCTTGATCAGTTAAAAGTGATCCTGCTGACCGGTGAACTTGCCTTTGAATCACTGAACCAGATCAACACTTATATTGATCTGAGCGAAGAGTGGTGCCTCAGAACTGATTTACCATTGGTGCAGAATGTCCTGTGCGTTCATTCCTCCTTTCGGCAGCCAGAGCAATTGGAGAACATCCGTAATTCTTTGCAACTCGGTCTGGCTGATCTAAAGAACATCGCTGAAAATTATGCCAGGACCCATTTGCAAGGCTGGGAGTTCTATCATCGTTTACTTTCCGAAAATTATCAATACTCTCTGCATCCCGCTAATCTGGAATCACTCCAACAGCTTTTTCAATATATGTTTTATTCAGGAATAGTGGATTACTTACCGCAGGTTAAAATATTTGAATCATAATTATTTTTTATAAATAAAGTGTATAATTACTGCACACTTTAAATTTTATCAACCCCTCAAAATTTTCTACCTGCCGGGGAAATCGTTAACTATATTTAAATCGGTTGAATAAGAATAGGTTCGAAATCTTGGCAAATATTTTGCAAGGCTATTTGGTGGGGAAGAAAGACTATGCATAAATTGGTTATAAAAAATCTGCTCTTAGCTGTGTTAGTGTCAATTTCCGTGATTCAGGCTAATGGAACCAATTCCTTCAATTTTTTACAAATGAGTATTGGAAGCCGCGCACAGGGGATGGGAAACGCTTTTACTGCCGTCCCTTCGGATATAAACAGTGTTTACTTTAATCCTGCCAGTGTTGGATTTTCCTATCGTCCAACTTTGATGTTTTTTCATGGCCAACTGTATGAAGAAATGGCTATCGAAAATTTTACCGCCGTGTATCCTGGGCTCAATCATTTTACCCTGACTTTTGGTCTGAGTTATCTTCATTTGCCGGCGATTGATAAATATGATATCGATCCGGGCACCGGAGATGCCATACCGCTTGGTAATTTCCAGATCTATGATTTCGTTCCCCAGCTTGGAGTCGCTTACCAGATAAATCCTGATTTTTCTTTGGGGATGCAGGTCAAATACCTGCAGGAACGAATTGATGATGTAACAGCCAGCGGGGTAGCCTTTGACTTTGGTGCCTTATATCAAATTCCAATCGATTTTTTAACGATTGGGGCTTCACTGCAGAATCTTGGTCCAAAAATTACCTATGAAAATGCCAAAGAAAATTTACCGTTAACCTACCGCCTGGGCCTGGCTTATCAATTATCCGCCTATATGGTCACTTTCGCTTTTGACGGGGTAAAAACTACCGGTGAGCAATGGCGATTTTATCCCGGTCTGGAAGTGGAATTAATGAACAGCGTGGCGTTCAGAGCCGGATACCAGTTCCAAAATGACATCGGTGCAGGTTATAATGTAGGTCTGGGATTTAAATTCCTTGATAACTATGCTATCAATTATGTGTATTCTCCCTATGGAATTCTGGGTAACACCCATAAAGCTGAAATTAGCTTTAGTTTCAAAGGTAAAGCTGAAGCGAGAAAATCTTATGCTCCTCCACCTGCCGAAGAAAAAGCAAGCCCGGTTGAGGTAAGCCCGGTGGAGAGCCGAAATATATCTTACTTCTTGCCGGTACCTTCAGCTTTAAAAGTGCAACGGGGGGAGGATCAACTGATTTTATCCTGGGATAAAATCGACGTTCCTGAAGCCAAATATTATGTATATGTTGAGTTGCCGGGAAAATCCCAGATCGTCCGGGTTACCAAAGAACCAATAGTCGATAATACTTACACCTTTAATCCCACGGTCAATCAGATCAATTTGCGGTTCTATATCAGTTTTGTAAAAGAAAATTGGGAGAGCGAATTATCCAAACCGTTGCAGGTGAAATACAAAAAATAATTATCCGAAAAATTCCGAATTCTATTGGCTCATAAATTGTATTGGATACACCCCGTTAAACATAATTCTTTTAAGTATTCAACCGATAATTTTTCAAACCAGATGTACTGATTCTTACTTTGACCGGGGCTTATTTTCAATCGAAGTCTCTTTTTTTTCACTTGATTTGTTAGCCGCACTCTGGTATTTTTTTCATTACACAATGGATACGATATATGTCCCAAACTCAAGTAATAGTAGTAGACGATGATTATGCCTCACGTCTGTTAATTACTAAAATTTTAGAAAAAGAAAATTATCAAACTTCTTCATGTACCAGCGGCGCAGAGGGAATCGAATTATTAAAAAAACAATCTTATGATTTGCTGATCTCGGACCTGAAAATGGAAGGAATGGATGGTATGCAGCTTCTGCAAAAGGCCCGTTCCCTGGATCCGAATCTGTCTGTGATCATCCTGACCGGGCACGCTTCCATGCAAACCGCTATCGATTCTCTCCGTCTGGGAGCGGTGGATTACCTGATGAAACCCATCAATATCGAAGAACTTAAAATCCGGGTTAAGAAAGCAATTGAACGGGCAAATTTAGAAAAAAAAGTAAAAGAAATTGAACGACAAATAACTTATAGTGCCACAGTAACCACTGCCAATCATGAGATCAATCAGCCTCTGACTGTGATATTGTCAGGCATCGATATGATTAAAATGGAATTTGAGAAAAAAGGCGTTACCGATCCACACATCCTGAAATATTTAAATCTCATTGAAAAATCCAGCACTCGTATTGCAAATATCTTGAAGAATCTTCGCGAAATTTCCTCACCAGTAATTCAAAAAATTCCTCTGGGTATGCAGTTAGTTGAATTAGTTAATAAAGATCAACCCAGACGTACTCTGGACAAATATATTCTTATCATTGAGGATGAAGAACAGATCAGAATTCTGGTCAAGGATATGCTGGAAAGTGCCGGATATAAAGTTATTCTCTCTTCTAATGCCCGGGAAGGAATTGAGATCTATCAATCACAAATGCGGTTCATAGAGTTGATAGTGCTGGACTATTTTCTTCCTGATAATGTCGGATATGAAGTCATACAAAAAATCAAACAGATCAATCCGTCCTGTAAAATTTTAATCACTTCTGGTTTTGAATTGGATCAAGAAATCCAGAAAGCCATCGAAAACGGCGCCATAGGATTTTTAAGCAAACCTTTCAACAGAGAACAAATACTGCAGTACGTCCAGAATATTTCCGGAAAACCTGATCTATCCTGAGAATAGGAAAAGCCTTGTCATCACTCCTTCTGCTCGATACCAAATTATTATTTTTTATTAACCAAAACCTGGCTAATCCATTTTTTGATATCATTATGCCGTTTGTTACCAACCTGAATAACTGGAGAATTCCTATTCTTCTTATCTGGGTTTTACTGATGATCAAGGGCGGAAAAAAGGGGAGGGTAGTTGGTATTCTGCTGATACTTGTACTGATAGCCAGTGATCAATTGTCTTCTGCTCTCATTAAACCATTAGTGGGACGGTACAGGCCTTGCCACCTATATGACAATCTACGTTTGCTGGCCAATTGCGGTGGCAAGTATGCTTTTCCTTCCTCACATGCTAGTAATATTTCAGCTTTTGCTGTACTCTTCAGTTATTTTTATCGGAAGTGGACGGCAGGATTTATCCTGGTGGCAATTATCGTCGGCTTTTCAAGGATTTATGTTGGCGTACACTATCCGATTGATGTTTTATCCGGTTATATAGTTGGTTCCTGCTCCGCTTTTTTAATTATCAGGTTGTACTTTCTTGGTACCAGAATATATCCGGCCATCTCATATCAGGAACATAATTCTCCTCACGGAATCGGATTACCTTAACCTCACAATGAGTGGTGGAGTGATCATAGTGAAAAAATATTAGTAGGGTAAATAACATTGTTAAATAGGATCAAAAATAATATTAAAAGCAATCTGATTCCGGGTATTATCATCCTGGTGCCGCTGGTAATCACCATTATGGTTTTAAAATGGCTCATTGGTTTTTTTGATGCACTGATTAAACCGGTAATCGAGAATTATATCGACATCTATATTCCAGGATTGGGACTTCTGGTCAGTCTGATCTTTATCTATTTGATTGGTTTATCCACTAAATATTATTTTGGTAATAAATTGATTCAAATCGGAGAGTGGTTGGTTGTTCGAATCCCGGTTGCCAAAACTGTCTATATCGCGGTAAAACAAATTATGACCACTTTAGCCTCGCGGGATAAAAAAATGACTCAAAAAGTAGTCATGGTAGAGTATCCCAGTAAAGGTATGTATTCACTAGGTTTATACAACGGTCAGCTATCGCACCCGGTATCAGGCCAGGTTGTGGGTAGTATCTTAATCATCACTTCCATCAATCCCGCCTCTGGATTCACGGTTTTAATTCCGCTGAATAACATTCTCTTTGTTGATATGACGGTTGAGCAGATGATGAAATTCGTCGTCTCCGGTGGGATCGTGATGCCGGAAAAAATAAGACTTATTTCAGCTGAGGAACAAGTTAAAATTTCAGATCGGGAATAGAATCCCAATAACTATTTGTCAGTGTCAATTTTAATATATTTGTCCCGGATCTGGCTCATATTCAATTTGTCATTTCTTATCATCCGGCGAATAAATTCTTCAAAAGTCACATGCCCTTCCACTTCATGAAAACCTGTTTTCTCCCAGGATCCATACGGCACATTAAGCAGAAATTTAATTAATTTCTTCTTCTGTTCTAAAAATTTTTCTATGACCTCCTGCAGCGTACCATCGTCATAGTAATTTTGCCGTTTGATTTTATCAGGTATTATAGCTGGCAAATAAGGATTTTCACGGTCAATTATTTTTTTCAGACGCATCTCAAAGACGTCTTCTTCTACTGCCATGAGAGTGGTAAAAAAATCTCTCAAAGTATCGGAACTAGATCGATTTTCTTCCGAATCTTTTTGCTGTAAAGAGTATAATATCGATTGAAAATCTTTAAAATTTTCTTCGATGTTTTTAATCAGGCTTTTCCGGTAGACTTCGTTCATCGCACTTAATTGTATATTTTAAATCCTGGCCTAAAATATAAATTGGGCATCTTATAAAAAATGATTTATATCACATTGACATATTAATTGCTCCATGACATACCAAATATAATACAATTTTAGAAATAAATTAGCAAACAAGTTGAAAAATATTCAATTAATATTGACAGTCGAGGTTCTTTATCATAAAATAGAATTGGTAATTTTTTGATAGAGAGTTAAATTGAGTAATAAGTCTAGGGACGAGGAGCAGTGTCTTGCCAGCATTTGTGCACTTACATAACCACACTCATTTCAGCCTTCTGGATGGTGCCATCGAGGTTAAAAAATTATTGCATAGGGCCGCTGAATTAAAATTCAGTTCGCTGGCTATCACTGATCACGGTAATATGTTCGGAGTATTGGATTTTTACCTGGAAGCAAAAAAGCTTGGCATCAAACCAATTATCGGCATGGAAGCGTATATAGCCCCTGAATCACGGTTTGAAAAAAAATCTACCGGAAAAGGATTCAAACAAAATTCATTTCACCTGCTGCTTTTTGCCAAAAATAACACTGGATATAAAAATTTAATGAAATTATCCAGCCTGGCTTTTACGGAAGGATTCTACTACCGGCCGAGAATTGATAAGGAAATCCTTAAAAAATATCATGAAGGATTGATTGCAGCCAGTGCCTGCATGAAAGGGGAAGTGTTCTATAAATTAAATTACCTCGGTCGGGAAGATGGGATAAAAGCCATCGAGGATTATTTGGAGATATTTGGAGAAGATTTTTACC
>MESS01000128.1:18020-18271 GCA_001771055.1 Caldithrix sp. RBG_13_44_9 | reverse complement strand
AATCTCACAGGAAATGAAGATCCCGGTAATTGCGACCAATGATGTTCATTATTTACAAAAAGAACATCACTCTTCCCATGATATTTTGCTCTGTATCCAATCCGGGAAAAATGTTACCGATCAGAACCGCATGCGCTATAACACTGAAGAATTATACCTGAAAAGCACTGACGAAATGTATCAGGCTTTTGCTGATAAATCGGAAGTTCTCGAAAGGACTCTTGAAATTGCCGAGAAATGTAATGTTGAGA
>MESS01000128.1:14069-18006 GCA_001771055.1 Caldithrix sp. RBG_13_44_9 | reverse complement strand
ATGCTGCTACCCAAATTTCCTTTACCACCCGATCATGCCCAGATGACCCTTGATGATTACCTGCAAAAGGTCACCCTGGAGCAAGCCAGAAATTTATACCGTGATCTGACCCCGCAAATTCAGGATCGCTTGCTTTACGAGCTGGATATTATCAAGAAAACAGGTTATGCCGGATATTTTTTAATCGTAAAAGATTTTATCGATTTTGCCAAACACCAGAACATACCGGTTGGATTGGGAAGAGGCTCAGTGGCCGGAAGTCTGGTAGCATATGTAACCGGGATCACCCGGGTAGACCCGCAAAAGTATGGTTTAATTTTTGAGCGTTTTCTCAATCCGGAACGGGTGACCATGCCTGATATTGATATTGATTTCTGCTTTGAACGGCGGGAAGAAGTTATTGAATATGTCCGAAAGAAATACGGTGAAAATAATGTAGCTCAGATCATTACCTTCGGGACCATGGCCTCCAAGGGAGTGATCCGTGATGTAGCCAGGGCTCTGGGGATTGAATACAGTAAAGCCGATGCTCTGGCCAAATTAATTCCGGTTTTTCAGGGTAAACCTATGCCGTTAGAAGATGCCCTGAATACCATCCCGGAATTGAAGCAGATGGCGCAGGAAGGCGATGAACAATTTAAGATTTTGATGAAACATGCCCAGGTATTGGAAGGTTTAGCCCGGCATGCTTCGATTCATGCTGCCGGCATTATCATCGCCCCGGATGACATCACTCAATATGTTCCTCTTTATCAGACCGAAGAAAGAGGTGAGAAGATCATTGCCACCCAATTTAGCATGAATGGATGCGAAACAATCGGACTGCTGAAGATGGATTTTTTGGGACTGCGAACATTGACCGTCCTTAATCATACCGTGGCCATGATTAAAAACCGGGGAATTGACCTCAACTTGGATGATTTACCGCTGGAGGATGCGGAAACCTTCCAGATCTTTTGTGAGGGAAATACTGTCGGAATATTCCAGTTCGAAAGCGGGGGAATGACCGAGTATCTTAAAAAATTGCAGCCGAACCGGGTCGAAGATCTAATTGCCATGAATGCTTTGTATCGTCCCGGTCCAATGGAAAATATCGATGCCTATATTGCCAGAAAACACGGAACAGAAACCCGCGAATACCTGCATCCCAAATTACAGCCAATTCTCCATGAAACATATGGAGTAATCGTCTACCAGGAACAGGTTATGCGCATAGCGTCCGAATTAGCCGGATTCACTCTCAGTAAAGCCGACATTCTGCGCCGGGCTATGGGAAAAAAGAAAAAGAGTGAGATGGAACGGCTGAAAATTGAATTCATACAAGGATGCCAGAACAATAATATTGATTTATCAACCGCTGAAGAAATTTATGAATTGATATTTAAATTCGCAGGTTATGGTTTCAACAAATCACATTCTGCGGCATATGCACTGTTAGCTTTTCAGACAGCTTATCTGAAGCGTCATTTTCCAGCCGAATTTATGGCCGCTACCTTGACCTCGGAAATGAATGATTCAGCACGAATTGCAGTTCTGATCGAAGAATGCCGGCGAATGGATTTGGAGATTCTTCCACCGGATATAAATATTTCCAGTGAGGTTTTTGTCGTTCCGTCAGAAAATCAAATCAGCTTTGCTTTGGCTGCTATAAAAAATGTCGGCAAGGCAGCTATCCGTTCCATCATCAAAGCCCGGCAGGAAAATGGTCCGTTTAAAAATATTTATCATCTGATGCAATATGTTGATTTAAGAGCTGTTAATAAGAAGATTCTGGAAGCTCTGGTTCAGGCGGGAGCTTTGGATCAATTAGAAGGAACACGATCTCAAAATTATGCCGCGATAGAAACCGCTATTAGTTTCGCACAGAAATACCAGAACCAGCTTCAAAATAAAAGCCAGATCAGCATGTTTGAAATGATGTCTGCTTCAAAAAAAACGACTGAAAACGATCAATTCATGACATATCCTCCTTTACCAGATGTCCCCGATTGGCTTCTGCAGGAAACCCTGCAGCGTGAAAAAGAATTGCTGGGATTTTATATCAGCGGTCATCCTCTTGATAAGTATAACCAGGAAATTGAATTATTCAGCAGCTTGAGATGGGACCAACCAGAAACCTATTCTCCCAATAAAGAAATTTGTACCGCAGCAATTATCAATCAAATCAAAACTCATCTGGATCGCAAAGGTAATATCATGGCATTTATCACCGTGGAAGATAAATTGAATTCCTTCGAAGGAATAGTTTTTGCATCGGTTTATGAAAAATACAGCGCCTTTTTGAATAAAGGTGAGATGGTATTTTTACGCGGCAAAGTAAGTGAAGCTGATGAAAAATCCCTGCGAATATTATGTAATGAGATCATTCCAATCTCCGAAGTCAGAAACCGGTTGTCCAATGGTATTCAACTGCTCATCGATCCCCTTAAGTTGAATGAAGAAGAAATTGGGAAATTGCAGCAATTGATACAAAAATATCCAGGAAAGATCCCGCTGTATTTTGAAATGCGTACCAACGGCGATGGAAGTGGTCTGGTCATGCGGTCTAAGAAGTTTCAGGTTATGTTGTCAGATGATTTTTTGAATGAACTCCAGAAGTTATTGGGGCAGGACAACATTCAAATAAAAATATGAACGGATCCAGTCCACCAATGAAAGCCGTCATTCAAAGAGTTTCCCGGGCATCAGTGGGGGTAGCCGGAAAAACAATAGGCCAGATTGATGCAGGTATGGTTATACTATTAGGTGTTCATCAGACGGATTCCCGGGAGGATGCACTCTATCTGGCAAAGAAGATTGCTGGTTTAAGAATTTTTGAGGATGCAGAAGGGAAAATGAACCTGAACTTGTCAGAGATTTCAGGTAGAGCATTGGTGATTTCCCAGTTTACCTTATATGCCAATACCCGCAAAGGTCGACGGCCCAGTTTTATTGAAGCGGCCTTGGCAGAACAGGCAGAGTCCCTTTATCAGTTCTTCATTCAATCACTGGAAAGTGAATCAGTCCCTGTTGAAAAGGGGATATTCGGTGCCATGATGACGGTGAAAATTGTTAATGAAGGGCCGGTGACCATTATTATTGATAGTGAAGATCGGCATAAACCGCGGGAATAATTTCAAACGAGGTAGAATATGGAATATAAGATATCTCCATCGGTGAAAGAAAAGGTGCTCACAAAAAAGTTTTTTAAAAAACTTTTGTTAGTTTTCAGCATTCTCTGCGGATTGCTTTTATTGATGGATTTTGTCATAATGCCCCTTTATACCAAGCATGGCTGGGAATACGAATTGCCGGATGTTACTGACAGACCAGTCACCGAGGCTATGGAAATTTTGGACAGTTGTGGTTTCGTTCCGTTAATTAAGGATTCGGTGTATGATGAAAAATTTTCTCCCGGCTCGGTAATTCAGCAAAATCCACTTCCATTTTCAAAAGTAAAAAGCGGTCGCCGGGTCTATCTGATTGTTAGCATTGGTGAAAAACCTAGATATGTTCCGGCGCTGATAGGATTAACTCCCCAGGATGCAGAATTCAGACTGCGGGAACAGGAATTAAATCTTAATCAGATCTTTTATGAATTCTCTGACTTTTATCCCCGCGGAGTGGTAATCAGTCAATCACTTCCTGCGGGCGAAATTGCCCAGAAACATCAAAGTGTAAACATCACCGTCAGTTTGGGAGTTGCCCCAACTACGTTTGAAATTCCAAATCTGGTGGGAAAAAGTCTGGACACTGCCGAGAAGGAATTAGAAGCCATTGGTGTTAAAATCGCCAAGGTGAAATATTCATACCGTCCGCAATTGGTGCCTGGTACGGTTTTAAATCAATCAATTGATGCTGGAACCAGTGCTGCAAAAATTGAATCCATTAGTATATTAGTGAGTACCGACCAGCCTCCGCCGGAAGAATCGAAGGAGGATACAACGCTTGGTAAAAA
>MESS01000128.1:12530-13986 GCA_001771055.1 Caldithrix sp. RBG_13_44_9 | reverse complement strand
TTGAAGAAGCCCAGACCGTAGATATCCCGGAAATTGAATTTTTGCATATCGATGTCATGGATGGTCATTTTGTTCCCAATCTGACTATGGGACCTTCCATTGTAAAATCTCTGAAAAAACATACCCGCTTTAAATTGGATGTCCATCTGATGATAACCAATCCTGCTGAGATGATTTCTCTCTTCGCTGATGCGGGTGCCGATATCCTAACCATCCATCAGGAAGAGGATTTTCATATTCACCGGCAACTGGATTTTATTAGAAAATTCGACATCAAATGCGGCATCAGTCTGAATCCTGCCACTTCTCTCGATACATTAACCTGGATTCTTTCTGAGGTGGACCAGGTGCTGCTGATGAGTGTGAATCCGGGTTTTGGTGGACAAAAATTTATCCCCTCCACTCTGGAGAAAATCAAAAATCTCCAGGCCCGACGCAAAGAACAGAGTGGAAAATTCGTGATCGAAGTAGATGGAGGTATAGATGCAAAAAATGCTGGTAGCTTATTTTCGGCTGGAACTGATTTTTTTGTGATAGGTACCGGTATCTTTCAGTACTCCGACAGACCTAAGGCCATTCGTGAAATTATCCAATCAATAAACAGCAGCCGAACCCTTAAGATATGATGGTATTCCCTGTCTCAAGTGCCTTTATTTTAAGAAAGATGATTCATTTGGGCAGTGGTCTGTTTTTGATCTTCTTTGCCCAAAAATCTTTCTGGTATTTTCTTTTATTTGGTATTCTGGTGTTATTCACCATCATTTTAGACTTAGGTCGCAATTTTAATTCGGCCTGGAATAGAATTTTTCTTCGTTTTTTTGGTCAAATGCTGAAAGATTCCGAACGCCATGGTAAATGGTTGGGCGCTACCAGTCTCTGGTTGGGTTTGTTTCTTTCTTTTATCATATTTCCCCTGAATAATTTTAAAATAGCAGCCTCAGTAGCAGTACTGGCCGACGCAATTGCTGCCATCGGAGGGAAATTAGCACCCTACCATTATATAAGAAATTCTAAGACATTTGTCGGTTCTCTGTTATTCGTAATCACAGCCATTTTGCTATTTGGGCAGTACTGGAATATTCCATTGCTTCCAACGGTATTAATGAGTATTATTTTGGCATTAATCGAATTATATTCACCAGAGGTTATTGAAAATATTAATATTACCATTGGGAACAGTTTGCTGATATATTTCTACTTATTCTTAAGTTCATGAAGGTAATTAAAATTTTCAGGAAACAAATTAATATAATTCAGGTTGAAAAGAAAAAAAATACATAAAATATGACAAACAAATTTATTCTATTCTTCAGCATCTTAATCTTAGTTTTCTTCATACATAATCAATCAGTGGCAGGAGACCTGCAGTTCCGGAAGTATGCTGGTGAGTTCATGTCTATCGGGGTGGATGCTCGGGCTCAGTCCATGGGTGGGGCGTTTTCGTCACTATCGGCGG
>MESS01000128.1:8042-12517 GCA_001771055.1 Caldithrix sp. RBG_13_44_9 | reverse complement strand
TTTCTATAATCCAGCCGGGATTAAAGCTATTCAGAAAACCGAAATTTCCTTCATGCATACCCAGCAGATGATTGCCTCGGTGAATTATGACTTTCTGGCTGCCGGTTTTAAACAGGATGATAACCGGGTGATTGCCCTAAGCCTGGTTCGGTTAGGAATTGATAATATAAAGGACAGCCGTCAGGCTCAACGCATAATCAATCAGGCCGGCGATTGGAATATTGACTTCAGCCAGGTTAAAGATTTTAACGCCTCAGACTATATCTTTACCGTAGCAGTGGCCCAAAACTGGAGGCAGAGCTGGAGCTGGGGAGTTAATTTAAAATTGATCCGTCGGAATCTGGCAGAACATCATGCCAATGGATTCGGCCTCGATTTTGGTCTGCAGCGTACCTTCAAAGAAAATATTTATTGGGGAATAGCCTTAAAGAATATTACCACTACTCTGATTGCCTGGGACACCGGAACAAAAGAACTGGTCAAACCGGAAGTGTATTCAGGAGTAGGTTATTTGTATTATTTTTCTAAACTCAACAGTACATTTCAACCGGTGGTCGATATAATTATCCGGGCGGAAAATCGACAACGCAGCGCGGAAGCTCATCTCGGGAGCCTGAGCCTTGATTACGCAGCCGGACTGGAATATTCATACCATAGGATTATCTTTGTCCGTTCCGGCTTGGATGAAATACAAAGACTCAACTTGGGTATTGGCTTGCAAATTCCTCATGTCCGGGTCGACTATGCCTACACCAATTACGATTCAGAACTGGGAAACAGCCACCGGGTAGGTTTATTAATTTCTCTGTAATAACAAGCAATACCACGCGGCAAATTTTCTTGTTATAATTTGAGTATCTCTGATTCCAAACAATTGATATATTTTTGTGTTATCAAGTAGCCGGCAGAACATCCGACAATAAAATTTCATTAAGAGTATGGAGCGGTATAGATGTCGAGACTGATCTTATGCTTCATCCTGTTCCTCGGAACGATCCTGAAGGCAGACCAGTTGACCGGTAATTTTCAACCGCAAAGGACTTGCGGGACTCCTCAAATTTCTTCGTTTAATCTTGAGAAGGAATTAGAAAAATTAAAAGAAGAAAATCCTGCAGAATATAGAAGCTTGCTGGCTGAGATTGAACGCGTTAATCTTTTTAACTCCCGGATGATCCAGCAAAAGCTCTTTTGGGCATTTAATTTTACCACTAACCAGTATTATTCGGTACCGGCCACATTACGCAAAACTGGAACTTATACCAAGATCTGGGTAGAAGATGCCAGCTGGAATACCTATGTGAATGATACAGTATTAAATGAACTCCTCGCCAATCTGGAAAATTACAGTGGTTCTACTTCGATCGATCCTTCCAAAGGGATTATTGAAATCGATACCATGCTGTTTGGACAGCCTCCCAATTATGACGGGGACGAAATTACCGATTTTTTTATCCTTGATATTAAAGATTCATTTGATCCTGCAGCAAATAATTACTCCTTCATCGCCGGATATTTTTCACCTACTGATCAAACCAATGGTTCTACCAGTAATAAAATGGATCTGATGTATTTAGATGCTTACCCGGCAATATTTTTTCAGAACAGTTACCGGATCGATCCGGTCCTTTCCACTACTGCCCACGAATTTCAGCATCTGATTCATCATCATTATGATAAAAATGAAGAACTCTGGGTGAATGAGGGTTTGTCAGAATTGGCCGGAACTTACTGTGGATACGGCCTTAATTTCCCGGACCTCTATTTGCAAGAAACCAATCAAAACCTGATTCACTGGGGAGGTGAAGTTAAGGATTATTCCCGGGTTGACCTCTGGACTCTTTATTGTGCTGAACAATTGGGTTTGTCATTTATTAAAAGCTTAACACAAAATGCCACACATGGCACAACCGGTTTTAATGAATCGATCATTAATTCCGGAAACACCGGAAATCTCAATACCATTTTCTCTAATTGGATCCTGGCTAATCTGGTGAACGATACAAATGTTGATCCCCGATTTGGGTATTATTTGAATGAAGCAAGAGATCTAAAAGCTAAAATTGGAAAATTAATTGTAACTTATCCTCAAAATATTCAGGGAGTGGTTGAACAACTGGCGGTTGAATATCACCAATTCCGTGGGAAAGATTCCCTGGAAATTATTTTTCTCAGTTCCCTCCCTGAAAATTTCTGGACGGCAAGTAAGAACTCGAATTATGCAATTAATGAATTGACTGAAAGTTATTATTCTTCACCACATTTTACGGAAGATTCGACTTATGTTTTATTGTTATTCTCGCTTTCCAGCGACTTATTGTATAGTTATAACACCTTCGCAAAATATTCCCTGCGCTATTATGAACTTTCCTATGATGACAACCAGACTGATCTGGCGGTGAATTTTCCCAGTGTGCCGGCTATTGCTGCCAATCGATTTGTGGTACCAGAGCCTGATTTAGAATTAGAAAAAGTGAGTTTCTGGAGTGGATCAAAGGATTATACCGCTACTCTCAGGATCCTCGATAACCGCAATAATAACTCTCCCGGAACTGATCTCATCACCCCCCTGATAGTCAGTGTAAATAATGAAAATTCCTGGATTGATGTCGAATTGCCAGCCCCCATACCGGGTCTTGACAAAGATCAGGTGGTATATGGGGCAGTAGAATTCAACGATGCATCTAAACGGATGGGCTATGACAATCAGAGCAATCCGGGAGTGAGCTATCTTCATCTGAGTGGAGTTTGGCACCTACTATCTGATTTTGTCTTCAGTGGAAATCAACCGGCAAACGGGGTATGGATGATCCGGGCCGTGTTCTCGGGTCTTGCTCTCTCAGATACAACTCCTCTGCCGCAACCTACCGCAGAATTGATCGTCTATGGTGCTTATCCCAATATTTTCTCCGCTTATGCAAGTGGGACGAATATAATTTATAATTTACAGGATCCCGGTGAGATCCGGTTGTTAGTCTATAATTCGCTCGGGCAAAAAGTTTCGCAAAAATCTGAAGAACCTTCTGGTTCAATTTACTGGGATGGATATGGAAATTCAGGACCGCTGGCCGCCGGAATATATTTTTACCAATTGGTGTATCAAAGTTCAGTCTCTAATAAAATATTAAAATCAAAATTCAATAAAATTTTTATCTTCAATTAAGATTTGCTAATACCTTCAGACTATTTAATTCCTGTTCAATCGTTTTCGGATCAGAACTCCAGATAGTTTGAATTCCGAACTCCTGTGCAACCTGAATATTTTCCTGGGTATCGTCAATAAAAAGACATTCCCTTCCTTCAGCCCTAAGTTTAGCTAACAAATATTTAAAAACTTGCGGATTCGGTTTATTTAATTTCATTTCAAATGAGAGGAAAAAATGTTGGAATTTCTTGATCATTGGAATTTCTCTCACTACCTTAGTCCAATGCCAGGGATCGGTATTTGAACAAACCGACAGGGTATATTTTCTATTTAATTGAGTAATGATCTGGTCAATACCCTGCTTGGGTTCTCCGATCACCGTTTCCCAGATGCGGATAAATTCTTCAGCTGTGAGCGGTGCCGGAAATTTTCTCATCATGATCTGGTAGAATTCCTCCGGCTCGAAGCGTCCCTCCATGAATCCCAGATGTAAATCAGATAGATAAAAATTTTTAATATCGTCAACAGTGAGATGGCACCGTTCCATGAATTCTTTCATGACTAAGTCTGGATGAATATGTATCAGAACATTACCTAGATCGAAGATGATATGCCGGATCATTAAAATCTCCTTCATTGATATCAACTAAAGGATATTAAAATTTTAAAAATAATTCATAAAATGATAATTTGTTTACCTTCTCCGTTAATTAGGAAACTGTTTTAAAGTTCTCTTACTTAAAAAACAAATATAATGAATCGTTCTTCAGCAGCCCACTCCATTAAATTTATTTTTCTGGCATTATTTGAATTTTTACTTGCCTTTTTCAGCAATTACTGTGATATTTCCGCCCCAATTTAAGCGAGGTTCTCTTATGCCGAAAATAATTTCCGATGCTTTAACGTTTGACGATGTTCTCCTGCAGCCAGCCCATTCCAATTTTGTACCAAATAAAGCAGATGTCCGCAGCAAATTAACCAGGGATATTGAATTAAATATACCCATACTTTCTTCAGCGATGGATACCGTCACTGAATCTGAGCTGGCCATAGCACTGGCGCGTGAAGGAGGAATTGGAATCATTCACAAAAACTTTTCTCCCGCCAAACAAGCCGCTGAGGTGGATCGGGTAAAGCGATCAGAAAGCGGGATGATTCTCGATCCTATTACTCTGTCTCCTGAGCAATCTATCCGGGAAGCACTGCGAGTAATGCAGTACTATCATATTTCGGGAATTCCATTGATCCGGGGTACAAAATTAGTCGGCATTATCACCAATCGCGATTTGCGCTTTGAAGAAAATCCCGATCGCCCAATATCTGAATTAATGAC
>MESS01000128.1:327-8028 GCA_001771055.1 Caldithrix sp. RBG_13_44_9 | reverse complement strand
TCACGGCTCCAGAGGGAACCACCCTGGAAGATGCAAAACGGATTTTACAGAAACACCGCATCGAAAAATTATTGGTGGTAGACAAGAAAGGAAATTTAAGAGGGCTTATCACCGTAAAAGACATCCAAAAAAAGGCGAAATATCCAAATGCCTGTAAAGATCAACACGGAAGATTAAGGGTTGGCGCTGCCATCGGGGTAGGAAAAGAAGCCCTTGAAAGGGCAAATGAACTCATCAGATCAAAAGTGGATATCATTGTGATCGATACGGCACATGGTCATTCCCAAAAAGTTCTTGATACCATCAAAGAGTTCAAATCCGCTTTTCCCAAAATTAACCTGATTGCCGGGAATATTGCCACAGCCGAGGCGGCTAAGACGATGGCCAAATACGGCGTAGATGCGGTAAAAGTTGGGATCGGACCGGGGTCGATTTGCACCACCCGGGTAGTGACCGGGGTTGGTGTGCCGCAAATAACTGCCATCATGGAAGTTTCCAAAGCTTTAAAAGACTCCGATATTCCAGTTATCTCAGATGGAGGGGTTAAATTTACTGGCGATATTCCTAAAGCCATTGCTGCCGGGGCAGATTCCGTGATGATCGGCAGCCTTTTCGCCGGCACCACCGAAAGTCCGGGCGAAACAATCCTCTGGGATGGTCGGCGCTATAAACAAATCCGCGGAATGGGTTCATTGAGCGCCATGATGCAGGGAAGTAAGGACCGTTATTTTCAGGAAGATATTACTGATAAAGAAAAATTCGTCCCCGAAGGCATTGAAGGACGGGTTCCTTATCGTGGTCCTTTAAGTGAAACCGTCTTTCAGATGATTGGCGGACTTAAATCAGCGATGGGGTATACCGGTTGCCGGAACATCACCGAATTGAAGAAAAAAGCTAAATTCGTTAAAATCAGTACCGCAGGTCTGAAAGAAAGCCATCCTCACGATGTTGAGATTACGAAAGAATCACCTAATTATCGGATGAGATAATTTTAGAATCTGAGATCATGCTCCGCAAAATTGATCATATTGGCATTGCAGTTCATTCCGTTGAGGAAGTGAAATCTTTTTTTCTTAAGATTTTTGATCTTAAACCGGTTTTTGAGGAGTCGGTCCAAGATCAACAAGTGAAGGTAGTAGGCTTCAAGCTTGGCGAGTCAAATATTGAATTTTTAGAACCGACTTCACCAGAATCTCCAGTGGCCAAATTTTTAGAAAAAAGAGGGCAGGGGATGCATCATTTGTCAGTGGAAGTGCAGGACATAGAACAGACCATAGCCACTCTGAAGTCTCAACGAATCCAACTCATCGATGAAAAAGCCAAAATTGGAGCAGAAGGAAAAAAAATTGCTTTTCTTCATCCCAAAAGCACCTTCGGAATTTTACTCGAGTTGTCACAAAAAATTTAAGTATGAATGTACAAGCAAATCCCCTGAACGTTAGATGTCCATTTTTTTAATAAAGATCTTGAAAAAATTTTTACTACTCTATCTTTTATCCTACCTTTTCCTGATGCTGGTTTTTGGCATATTCCTAGTGATAACTACTCCTGACGTCAAGGACTGGAAATCCAAACATCCCCAGAAAACTTCTTATATGAAATATAGAGAAAAGGATAAAAACTATCTTAAAATACGCAATAAAGTATTTTACAAGTGGATTCCTCTTTCGCAAGTTCCAGATCTAATGCAAAAGACAATTATTGTTTCTGAAGATGCTTCGTTCTGGTCGCATGAGGGCATTGACTGGTATGAAATCCGGGAATCCCTTAAAAAAAATATCAGGGAAGGCGGATTTTTACGGGGAGGGAGTACCATAACCCAACAGGTAGCACGCAATCTGTACCTCTCTCCTGAAAAAAACGTCGGACGAAAAATAAGAGAATGGGTAATCACAAAAGAACTCGAAAAATCATTAACAAAAAGTGAGATACTCGAACTTTATATTAATATTGCCGAATGGGGTTATAATATTTTCGGGATTAATGCTGCTTCACAATATTATTTTCAAAAGTCGCCACAAGAATTGACGCTTAATGAGATGATAAGATTGGCGGCAGTGTTACCAAATCCGCTTGATATGAAACCGAATCAGTTAAAACGGTCTGTCCTGTGGCGGTCGAAAGTCATATTGGAGCGTTTGAGGAAATTTGAATACATCGATGCTGCTCAGTATGAAGATTCTTTATCAGAACTGGATAGCCTCTTTATGGGCTGATTCTCTTAAGGTAATATTAAAATTTGGTTAGCGTTTTTAGAAGTTTATTCAGCCTCACTTCTGGTACCATTGTACAATTCCCTGTTCTACCGGATTGGGCAAATTTTTATGGAATGGAAGCACCCGCAAGGTAATAAAATAGTTACCACTGTTTGAAGGTTTAATCAGTGACCGGTAAGTATAATAATCTTTTTGCCTGTTTTTAAGTAAATTCATTTCAAAAATTTCATAGCTTTTTATTTCATCCAGGTCTGAATCATCTTTGGATAGGAAAATCTGGACTTTCACTTCAGCGGGCTTCAACTCACCAAGTTTTACTTTTGCCTGGATCTCATACTTTTCACCAAATTTTAGAATCACTGATCCATTTTCGTTTGCCGCAGGATGGAGAGGGCCAATGGATACACTGGACCAGTGTTTATCTATCCTATCTTTCCAGGCTGCAATACTTTTAGCTATGGAATGATGTTTCTGTTGATAACTATGACCAAGGTTGCTGGCTGGTTGATATAATTTTTCCACATATTCTTTTATCATCCGGTGGGTATTAAAATAGGGAACAATACGCGTCATTGAATTCTTGATCATTCGAATCCATTCGGTGGGAATATTCTCTTCATTTCTCTTGTAATATAATGGAATAATCTCATTCTCCAATATTTCGTAAAGTTCCTCACTGTCCCAGGAATCCCAATCTTCAAGTGATTCAAAATTTTCCGTCTCGCCAAAAGCCCATCCGTTCTCTGAATTATATCCCTCATTCCACCAACCATCCAAAACGCTGAAATTCAATCCACCGTTCATGCCCACTTTTTGACCACTGGTCCCGGAAGCTTCCTGAGTACGGCGTGGATTATTCAACCAGATATCTACACCAGATACCAGATCCCGAGCCAGGCCCATGTCATAGTTTTCCACAAAGATAATTCTTCCACGCATTTCAGAACTCACTGAATACTGATAGATTTGCTTTATTAGGTCCTGGCCTCCGGCATCCTTGGGATGGGCCTTTCCGGCAAATATGAACTGTACTGGAAATTCTGGATTGTTTATTATTTTTTTCAAACGCTCCAGATCACTGAAAATCAAAGTACCTCGTTTGTAGGTAGCAAATCTTCTGGCAAAACCGATGGTGAGAACGTGGGGTTTCATGAGTTGTCTAATGCGAAACATTTGAATAGAGCCAATTTTGTTTCGCTCATATTGGATTTCTAATCTTTCCCGAATATGGTTGATCAGTTTCTTTTTAAGTTCTAATTTTAACGTCCAGATACTTTGATCCGGGATCTTGTCTATCATCTTCCAGAAGGATGGATCATCTTGCATTTCAATCCAGTTTTGACCAAGGTATTTTTTAAATATTTCCCGGGTTTTCCGTGCAATCCAGCTTTCGGCATGTACTCCATTAGTAATATAATCTATTGGAACCTCATAATAGGGGAGGTCTGGCCAGACGGTATTCCATAGTGCCTGGGAGACTTCCCCGTGAAGTTTGCTTACCGCATTTCGGAAACGTGATAAATTCAATGCCAGAATGGTAAGATTAAAAATTTCATAACCTTCAGGTTGGATTTGTGAGCCTAATTCCAAAAATTGATGCCGTCGAATTCCTACTGATTCCCAATATTTTTGAAAATATTTATCTTTTATGTGCAGAGGAAATGCATCATTACCGGCTGGTACCGGGGTGTGGGTTGTGAAAATAGTATTAGCAGCCACGCTTTCCAGCGCCTCATAAAATTTTAGATTATTCTTATGCACTAATTTCTGAGTGCGCTGTAAGGAAAGAAAAACTGAATGTCCTTCATTCATATGCCAGACGGTTGGTGAAATGCCTAAAGCTTCCAACACCAAAACTCCACCCATACCTAAGATGATTTCCTGGGCAATCCGCATTTCTTGATCTCCACCGTACAACCGGGAGGTAATCTCACGGTCTTGAGCATGATTCTGGGAAATATTTGTATCAAGCAGATAGGCCGAACAGCGTCCGACTTTGGCTTCCCAAATTCGGATAAACACTTTACGATTGCCCATATTTACCGGAACCAACAGGGGATCGTTTCTTGTATCCTTGACCAGATGCAAAGGCAATTCCAAAGGATTTAGGGTGTTATAATGGGCAATCTGGTTACCATGGGCATCAATTTCCTGAGTAAAGTAGGTTTGATGGTAAAACAGACTTATTCCTACGATGGGAATGCCTAGATCACTGGCCGATTTCAGATGATCACCAGCCAGCACTCCCAAACCACCGGCATATATCGGTAAACTTTCGTGGAAACCAAATTCGGCAGTAAAATAGGCCACCAGGAGATTTTTTAATTGGGGATAATTTTTTACAAACCAGGTCTTTTTTAAAGATAAATACTGATCAAATTCCGAAATCACTTCCTGGTACCTCTGTAAGTAGGAAGAATCTAATGCTTTGGCCTCTAATTTTTTCTGCTGGACTTCCAATAGGAATTTTACCGGATTATGATTGGTCTTTTTCCACAGATTTCGATCAATTTCGATAAAAAGATCCCTGACCTCAGGATGCCAGGAAAAATATAGATTATAGGCCAGGTCCTTCAGTTGTATGATTCTACTTGGAAGTTGGGGAATTACCCGTAATCCGCCCAGATATTGCATCGTTGTACTCCCTGATATTATCAGAAAAAATAAAGTCAGATAATAATATCTTTTAAACTCTAAAACAATAAACAAAAAATATTTGAGATAAATAAAATATATAACATAAGAATATACAATAAGTTATTGAAATGATAATTATAAAATTATAATATTTTATTCACATTGTCTCGAAAATTTCTTTAATGTAACTTAGCTGAAAATTGATGGATCAATTCGGTTTTATTAAGGAGTGTAAATTATGAATTCTAAAGACTTTATTAAATTAGAGCACAGATATGGTGCACATAACTATCATCCACTGGAAGTGGTTTTAGCACGTGGAAAAGGTGTTTGGCTTTGGGATGTTGAAGGTAAGAAATATATGGATTTTTTATCTGCCTATTCAGCCGTTAACCAGGGCCATGGACATCCCAAAATACTTAAAGCTCTAACCGAGCAGGCGAAAGTTTTAACTCTTACTTCCAGAGCTTTTTATAACAACGTGTTGGGATTATATGAGAAGTTTGTTACCAGTTATTTTGGTTATGATAAAGTGCTTCCAATGAATACCGGAGTAGAAGGTGGAGAAACTGCGGTAAAACTTGCCCGCAAGTGGGCTTATACTGTGAAAGGTATACCCAACAATAAAGCCAAAATCATTTTTGCAGCCGGAAATTTTTGGGGTAGAACCCTGGCAGCAATTTCCTCTTCTACTGATCCCGAATGTAAAGATGGTTTTGGGCCTTATATGCCTGGATATGTTGTTATTCCCTTTAATAATCTTAAAGCTTTAGAAAAAGCTTTACAGGATCCTAATGTGGCAGCCTTCATGGTCGAACCCATTCAGGGAGAAGCTGGGGTGGTTGTTCCGAATGAGGGTTATTTACGCCAAGCCTATGAGATGTGTCGCGCAAAAAATGTCTTGTTGATTTGTGATGAAGTCCAGACAGGTCTTGGAAGGACCGGCAAAATGTTGGCCTCAGATCATGAAAAGGTGAAACCGGATATTTTAATCTTAGGAAAGGCACTATCCGGAGGAGTATTACCGGTTTCAGCTGTTCTAACACGGGATGAGGTCATGCTGTCAATCAAACCAGGCCAGCATGGATCCACCTTTGGTGGAAATCCTCTGGCTTGCCGGGTCGCTATTGCCGCACTGGAGGTAATTAAGGAGGAAAAATTACCCCAGAATGCTGATCGTATGGGAAAAATATTCCGAAAAGAGATGCAGAGACTTTCCGATGAATATCCGGTAATCAACAAAGTAAGAGGTAAAGGATTACTGAATGCCATGGTGATCAAACCGACCAAATCTGGAAAGACCGCCTGGGAGGTATGTGTAGAACTTAAGAAACAGGGATTGTTGGCGAAACCTACTCATGGGGATATTATCCGTTTTGCACCTCCATTGGTAATAAATGAAGAACAAATACACTGGGCAGTGGACAAGATCGGAAAGGTTATCAAAAATTTTCGGTAGGAAATGTCAGGTAATTGGTGATTTACATTTCATCTGACGGCATGTTATAGAGAGGGATTATAGCATACGATTTTAATATAATATATATTATGTAAACTTATCTTTGCGAATATTCCCCTTTTTATTGAAACACTCACCCTGAATTCTGTCTCAATCCAGAGACATGGTGTATTCCCTGAATTTTTTAATCAATACCTGATTTGCTTTAATCTTCTCCAGATTTTTATACTTCTAAATCTGAAATTTAAAGTTCAAATTTTCAATATGCTGGTTTACTCATGGTTACACCATCAGGATGGTGTGAATAATCCGATATCTCCTATTTTAATAAAAAATTTAAACTTCGAAAGTTTTTCAGAGAATTCAAGAAGTTATTGTATGCCTTATGAAATGAGTTGATCCTTGGGACAAAAATGAGTTTCAGGAAAAAAGGGAGAGAAAAATTGTGATGATTTTGAGAGGTATGATTAGAGATTATCATATCCGGATAATCGGATATGTATATGTCAAAGTATCTTTTTTACTTTTTCTATAAAATATTGATGAACTAATGTATCAGACGTTAACTCAGGATGAAAAGTGGCCACCAGGATTTTTTCATTTTCTGCTAAAATTATATCTTTCTTATGATACCCAAGAGGTCTAACCCCCTCCCCTATTTTCTTAATTTTCGGAGCTCTTATGAAGACTCCTTCAAATTTTATAGTTTTCTCTTTTAGAGTCAGCTCAACAGTATCAACAAAGGAGTCAATTTGTCTGCCATAGGCATTTCTGGAAACTTCGATATCTATTAAATTAAGAGTATCGACCGAGTTGTTGCTTACTTTGCTGGAAAGTAAAATTAATCCTGCGCAGGTGCCCATGATGGGCTTTTTGTGACCAAAATTTTTTATAGCTCTGTCCAGCTGGGCAGATTTCAATAATTTGATAAAAGTGGTCGATTCACCCCCCGGAATAATCAGAGCATCACATTGCTTTAGCTGTTCCTCATTCCGGACAGTTATATGTTTAACACCTAATTTATCAAGAATTTTTTGGTGCAGTCCAAAATCTCCCTGAATCGCCAGAATACCAATTGTCATTAAAACTTACCACCCACGTGTCTGTAGCAGCTGTCCCTTCGGAATTTCGCTTATTTCGATTCCCCGCATAGCTTCTTTCAGATCTTCCGAAACTTTAGCCACAATATCAAAATCCATGTAGTGAGTAGTAGCTTCGACAATAGCCTTAGCACGACGGGCCGGATCGGACGATTTAAAAATTCCACTCCCTACAAAAACAGATTCCGCACCCAATTGCATCATCAGAGAAGCATCGGCGGGAGTAGCTATTCCACCTGCAGCAAAATTTGGTACTGGTAAGTGGTGATGCTCTTTTACATATTTGGCA
>MESS01000128.1:0-204 GCA_001771055.1 Caldithrix sp. RBG_13_44_9 | reverse complement strand
GTTCCGGCCTCACCTTTGGTTCTTAATAGTGCAGCTCCTTCTGCGATCCGGCGTAAGGCTTCACCAATATCACGGCAGCCGCAAACAAAGGGTACTTTAAACGGATGTTTGTTGATATGAAATTCTTCATCAGCCGGAGTTAATACTTCGCTCTCGTCAATAAAATCTACTCCGATGGCTTCCAAAATCTGGGCTTCTGCAAAA
>MESS01000127.1:12796-13167 GCA_001771055.1 Caldithrix sp. RBG_13_44_9 | reverse complement strand
TTTTTCTTATTGATATGATCTGACAAAACGTTGAATTTTAAAAACACCACCTTTTCATAAACCACCTGGGATAGTTTAAACACAAAGTAAATCATCCAGGATAGTATGAATTTACCCCCTGGGTGTTTTTATTACTTTTCGGCAGTATAACTGGCCAGGGCCCGTTCCACTGTCTCATAGGTTTCAAAAAATTGCACTAACTGGGTGATCATCAATAAGCTATCAATTTTTTGTGAAACATTGGCCAGTTTCAGATTTCCGCCTTCTTTGCGGAGGGAACCCCAGCATGACATGAGCACACCCAGACCGGAGCTATTCATCCACTTCACTTTGCTCAGATCCATGACTATTTTTTTAATCCCATCACCCAT
>MESS01000127.1:9140-12781 GCA_001771055.1 Caldithrix sp. RBG_13_44_9 | reverse complement strand
CTCATGCAGAACGGCTGTTTCCGGACCGCCCATCATATTTCCGGCTACCGCCAAGATGGCCACATTCCCTTCAATTTTTTCCTTAATTTTCATATCATTCTCCTTTTCTCATTTCGCAATAGAAGTAATTAATACTCTCTTGGAAAATATCTCATTTTCTTGATCTGTACCATGGTATTATTAATTTCGCTAACTGGTCAAATTATCTGTCTCTAAATCGGGATTAATTTACTAACAAACTCCAATGAATTGCAATGCCGTTGCTATCTTTGTTATTCAGCCGGGATTGGATTTCACAGCCGTTTAACAACCAGCAAAGTCATATCATCCATTTGGGGAATAGTTGTGGAGTGTTGCCGTACACTTCCCAGAATGTGATCAATAATTGATTCGGCTGGTTCGCTGATATGTTTCTGAACGGTTTTTGCCAGTCGCTGCTCTCCGAATTCTTCTTCATGTTCATTCATTGCCTCGGTGATACCATCAGAATAAAGCAGCAGTAGATCACCGCGATTCAAAGTGAGGCGCTCCTCGGTGTACGGGAAGTCCTCCACAAATCCTAAAACCACTCCTCCGGTTTTTAAACGAGAAGGTGTTTTACCTGCTGAAAACAGCAGCGGAAAATCATGACCGGCATTGCTGTAACATAACTCGTGCCGTTCGGCATTTAAGATTCCGTAAAACAGAGTAGCAAATTTAGTACTGTCGGTACCGTGAAAGAGAAGTCTGTTAGACCGTTCCATACAGATCTTACAAGATACTTCCCGGGCAGCCTGCCCGCGCAGAGTTGCCTGAAGGTTAGCCATCAGCAATGCCGCCGGCATTCCTTTACCGGAGACATCTCCCAGGCAAAAGGCCAGGGAATGATCATTCAGAGGTATATAGTCAAAATAGTCCCCACCCACTTCTTTGGCCGGATGAGTTCTTCCGGCAATATCATACCCGGCAATCTGGGGAGAACTGGCAGGCAGCAGATTCATTTGAATTTCCCGGGCCAGCCGCATTTCCTCCTGCAGTTTAAAGAGTGCCTGTTCTTCCTGATATAAGCGGGCATTCTCAATTACCTGGGCAGACTGGGCAGCGATGATCGCCAGCAGACGTTGATCATCTAAAGTGAACCCGGGATCGGTCTTTTTATTAAAAACCGAAATCAAACCAATCAGGCGGCCTTTCAGGAGCAGTGGGACGCTCAATAAAGACTGCAGGTTCATTCCGGCCGAAGCCACATCCTTAAAGCGTTGGTCCTTTATTAAATCAGTGATTAATAGCGGAGTTTTATTCTTAATCATCCAGCCTGCCAGCTGGGCGTCCAGTCGAAAGGGCAGGACATTCAACGCAGTATCCTGTTTCCGCACCATGGTGTGAAAAGGATTCTTAAGATCCCGTTCATCTAACAGCATCACTGCTCCCTGCTCTACCTTTAAATGTTTTACACACTTTTGAATAATCAAATTTGCTAATTCATCCAGTCCCTGAGTGGAAGCGATGGCCGTGGCAATATCATTCAGGACCGAGAGTTCCTCTACTGCCAGGCGCAGCTTTTTATTCTCCTCCTCTAATAAAACATCTCTCCGGATAGAATCCTGATTGGCCATAAATAACCTGATATTTTTTATTTCACTTTCGATATCAGAAATCGAAGATTACCTGCTAAAACCGCGAAATCAGAAAAAATGCTTTAGAGCTTAAATTAGCGAAAGAAAATATCAACTTTAAAGAACAATAGCAACCAAATTCAGGGGTACGGTTTGAAAGGACTATTTCCGGTTAATGACGTTCATTGGACAGAAGCGAAACAAACTGAAATGATATTTTTTTAATGATTTCGATTTCTCATAAAAAGTCCTGGGGATTTTAAAGCTTAAATGATAAAAAACCCCAATGTTCCATAGCTATTTCCGCTACTGGGCCTTCTTTCTCATCCCTTTCAGCATCCAGTTACGGGCCAGCAGTAAAGCTATCGGTGATGCCATGGCGATCACTCCATACAAAAGCCACATTTCGCCGGTTCGCATTGGCAGGCCGGATTCCGGCTGGGGAACATAGTTCGCAATAAAATAGCCGGAGTAGGAAGCAGTGATCATTTTGGTAAGAAACCAGGGAAACTGGCCAATTCCCATGTAAGCACCGGTTTTTCCCTCCGGGGCAATTTCGGCGACCCATTGCAGGAAGCGTGGCTGCCACATCGCTTCTCCAATGGTCATTAACAGGATGTACAGCAGAAATAACCAGGTATTAGGGCCGGAGGCTAATAAAAAGGTGGGCAGAGCCATGACGAAAGTTCCATAAATCATCATCCGGTAGACATTGGCCCGGGAGGTCAGTCCGGCAATGACCGGTGCCAAAATGAAAATCAGAATGGGATTCAAATTGGAAAAGAATTCAAAATAATCTCCCACGATGGTGCCGGCAAACGCCCGGTCCAAATAATAAGGGATGGTCAGCCAGTTGTGGGCAAAAAGGGTTTGCACCGGGATAAGAATAAAAATGAAAAATACAAAACGTACGTCTCTGAAGGGATGATCAGGCCTCTTCTTCACGAAATCCCATAAAGCAGCAATAGCCAGGAGAATAATTCCAGCGATAGTGTATTGATGATTTCCCCTGCCATTCATCAGCTGCCATACCAACATCGCTGCCAGAACCAAAATCAGGATTCCCAGGATAATGAGCAACTGATTATTAATCTTTATTTTCTCTTTAGATTTACCAGAGTCAATTGGGGGTTTTTTCTGATCATTCTTTTGCATGATCTCCGTTTCCCGCTGAATTCGCTCGACCGCTATTTGGTCGGTTTTTTTATTCAGGATGAAGAGGGTGATCAGTACCGCAGAGAGGGTAAGAATGCTATAGACCCAGAAGACGGCTGTTAATCCATTGGGAGGAAAAACTGTTTCAAAGTGATAGCGGGTAGCCGGTGAAATAAAGCCTGAAAAAAATGCACCTAAATTCATCAGACCATAAACGACGGCATATCCAATGGCAGCTGTCTGCGGATTGGTATATTTTTTTACCCCGGCGTATGCAGCCGGCTGATACAAACCATAGGCGGCTACCATGAAAAACAGACCGCTGATCATCACAAAAAACATCGGAGAACCCATTCCGTTTTCCAGGGGGATGGTTCCGGAAAGTGACACCAGGATGCGGCCCATCATCATGATGAAGAGTGCCAATGCTAAAGATTGTCTAACACCTATCCGATCCGATACACCCCCGAATAGCAGCATGGCAAAGGTAATCCCACCGGTCACTGCTCCATACACCCAGCCGGCATGTAAATCACTCAACGCCACATTTTCTGAACAATATTTTCCCAGGATGGTTAAGATTCCGAAGTACACTAGTCCCTCAATCACATAGGGAATATTCACCCCCCACAGTGCCTTGGGAGCCCTGGCAAATGCTATTAAAGTGCTTTTCAATTCTTTCAGTGACTCTTGTAAAACAGTGGAGAGCTGTTTACCGGAAGATTTTTCTGAAGTGGGGCTATGATCCATTTTAACCTCGGATTTGTTTAACTGTTACCCATAGCAGGCAAGTCTGAAATTTAAATTATTTGATGATTGTTCTATCCCGCATTGGCCCGACCGAAACCATTGATATGGGAACCTGGATTTTAGTTTCTAAATATTCCAGAT
>MESS01000127.1:1444-9076 GCA_001771055.1 Caldithrix sp. RBG_13_44_9 | reverse complement strand
GAACCAGCCGCAGCGGCGGGGGCGGCCGGTAGTAGCACCATATTCCTGCCCAACCTCCCGCAGCCACTCACCTTCCCGGTCTCGTAATTCAGTTGGAAAGGGTCCCTCTCCTACTCTGGTAGTATATGCTTTTACCACTCCCAGAACGTGATTGATTTTGGTGGGTCCAATGCCGCTCCCCAGGCAGGCTCCAGCGCTCACCGGACTGGAAGAAGTAACGAAGGGATAGGTACCATGATCCACATCCAGCAGGGTGCCCTGGGCTCCTTCCATGAGAATCTTTTTCCCCTGTTCAACGGCCAGATGCAGCAGCAAGGCGGTGTCAGTGATAAAAGGTTTAATGAATTGA
Source organism: Caldithrix sp. RBG_13_44_9 (assembly GCA_001771055.1). GTDB lineage: Bacteria > Calditrichota > Calditrichia > RBG-13-44-9 > RBG-13-44-9 > RQOF01. The sequence goes on along the minus strand of MESS01000127.1, from coordinate 8,727 downwards.
CTGGACTTTTTAAATTGCTGGCGAATCTCATTCACTGCTATTGGTGATTGCTGATAGATATTCTGCAGAACCTCGTTTACGGCATTTACCCGGGTCTTTATTTTTTCATCCAATGATTTTTGATTGAAGAGATCGGTCATCCGGATACCACAGCGGTTTACTTTATCCGAATATGCTGGACCTATCCCCCGTCCGGTAGTGCCAATTCGCTGTTCAACCGAACTTGCCTCTCTGATCTGGTCCAGCAGTTTATGATATGGAAAGATCAGGTGAGCCCGGTTGCTGATCTTCAGTCGTCCATCTACCTGAATTCCCTGCTCCTCCAATAATTTGATTTCATCCAGCAGGGCAGTGGGATCAACCACCACTCCATTTCCGATGACGCAGACGGTTTGGGGATGGAGAATTCCGCTGGGGATAAGGTGCAAAACGAATTTATTTCCCTGCAGATTGATGGTATGTCCGGCATTGGCCCCTCCCTGATAACGAACCACATAGTCCATATCCGCACTGAGGATATCGACAATTTTCCCCTTTCCTTCATCTCCCCATTGGGCCCCTACTACCACGGTAACCGGCATATCGACTCTCCTTCAAAAAAAAACTCCGGCCGAACTCACCGGAGTTATTTATAAACTTTCATCAATTTTCATAAATGATCAGAAACTCTTGACCGCCGCTTCAACCGAATCATAAGAATCCAGGATAGTGTTCAACTTGGTGATCACCAACAGGTTTTTGACATTTGGATTGACATTGGCTAATTTCAATATTCCGCCGTTGGTTTTAAAGGTGGTAAGAGCCTTGATGAGGATCCCCAGTCCGCTGCTATTCACCCGTTCCACACTTTGCAGATTGAGGACCAGTTTTAACGATTTTTCATCCAAATAACGGTTGACGGTTTCATTAAGTGAAACTGCTTCTGGTCCTCCCATCAGACTGCCTTCCAGATTCAGGACCACCACATCCGTGATACGTTTTTCAGAAATTTTCATGATCCGGCCCTATTTTCTTTAAAGACTAAATATTTTTATCTTAATCTCAATCAATTTTCTTTATGCGCTCAAATTCCAACAGGATCGGTGCAGCAATAAATATCGATGAGTAGGTACCGACAATAATTCCGAAGAGCATGGCAAAACTGAAATCTTTTAAAACTTCACCCCCAAAAAAAAATAAAATTGTCAGCGATAAAATAGTGGTGCCACCAGTAATGACGGTTCGACTGAGTGTTTCATTAATACTTCGATTAATCAAATCGGAATAATTAAAAGTTTGTCTTTTAAGAATTTTTAAGTTTTCTCTGATCCGATCAAAAACGACGATAGTATCATTAATTGAATATCCAACTACGGTAAGAATCGCAGCAACAATTGCAATGGACATCTCATAATTCAAAACAGAAAATATTCCTATTGTTAATATCACGTTATGCAGGAGTGCTACCACTGCCCCTACACCAAAACGAATTTCCTTAAATCTCAGTCTGATGTAAATCAACATCAAAATGGTTGATATTAAAACAGCCATTATCGCGTTTCCTACCAATTCTTTTCCTACCCGGGGACCTACCGTTTCTTTTCGCATTTCAATCACATTATATTCCGGATACAGCTGGGAAAGCTTATCCACCAGGTTATGAAAAATCTGATCTGTGTTTTCAGTGACATCAGCCCGGGCAGAAATTTCCTGCAGAGAACCATAATGTTTAATCTCGGCATTACCTAAACTAAATTCGCTAAAAACATCCCGAACCTCTCCAATATTAATTGATAAAGGTTTTCCGGGATCTAATTTGTCTTCAAATCGAATTTCCATAAAGGTGCCACCGTGAAAATCCACGCTGTATTTTGGTCCACCATGTAGAATTAACGATAAAATGGAGATAAAGATTAACAAGATTGAAATAGTAAAGGAAATCTTTCTGATTCCCATAAAGTTATAATTTGCATTATGAAAAAGACGCATGTGCGGATCATCTCCTTAGTTAAGCAGTATTGAGTTCAGATGCTTAATTTCTTTATGATTTTTCGCTCTAACAGAAATTCAAAAACAGTACGAGTTACAAAGATCGCTGTAAACATACTGGCAGCAATGCCAATGATCAGAGTCAGGGCAAATCCTCTGATAGGTCCTGAGCCGAATTGATAAAGTACAATACCTGCAATCACGGTGGTTAAATTAGAATCCAGAATGGTCACAAATGCCCGGGAATAACCGGTATCGATTGCTGACCAGATCGTTTTTCCTTTCTCAAGTTCCTCGCGTATCCGTTCATAAATGAGCACATTGGCATCCACTGACATACCAATGGTCAGAATAATACCGGCAATGCCCGGCAGAGTGAGGGTGGCATGGAAATAAGACATCACACCCAATAGAATTATAATATTGAAAATGAGGGCTAAATCGGCAATTAAACCGGAAAATTTATAATAGAGCATGATGCAGAGGGTTACTCCGATAAATCCCAGTAAGGCGGAATTCATACCCTTTTGAATAGAATCCTTACCGAGTGAGGGGCCTACCGTCCTTTCTTCCATAAGTTTGACCGGGGCTGGGAGCGCACCTGCTTTTAATACTACTGCCAGATCCTGTGCTTCTTCCATGGTTTCCAAACCGGTTATTCTGGCCCGTCCATCCCGGATCTTTACCTGAATTACCGGAGCAGAATGTACCTTTCGGTCAAGCACGATGGCCAGCCGTTTATTCAGATTGGCCCCGGTTACCCGGGAAAAGGTTTTTGCACCTTCATCGTTGAAGGCTAACGACACTTCAAATTTACCAAAGGAACCGGCATCGTATCCACTGCCTGGCTGGGGATAAGCCTCAGTGATGGTCTCACCGGTTAACTCCGGTTGTTTCTCCACTAAAAAGATACCATAAAATTCTCCGTTGGGATCCAGTTTTCCCCACAGGAATTCCGCTTCACCTGCTTCAGTTCGGATAATATTCTGGATTTCGGGTGTCTGTAAGACCAGTTTAAGACGGGTTTCATTGTCTTCCGGGACTAACAAGCGCTGGGGATCACCCGGATAAGCAAAAAACAGATTTTCTTTGAACAGTTTCTCGCGGGAAAGTTCAGCCGAATCTTTTTTGGCAGTATCGGCCGGAGCTGTGGTTTCACCAAACAGATCCTCGGGACGGATTATCGTAGTATCCCTGGTTTCCTCTTCTTTCAGGGTATCACCGGGTGAGATCTGTCCTTTGATATATTCATTGATTTTGGCAGCCACATTCTGAGTGATCTGCTGTTCTTTGAGCAAACGGAATTCCAGCAGAGCAGTCTGTCCAAGAATTCCCCTCACCCGCTGTGGATCAGTAATACCAGCCAGTTCAATGATGATCCGCTTTTCGCCCTGTTTCTGGATGGTGGGTTCAGCCACTCCAAATTGATCGACCCGGTTCCTTAAAATTTCAAGCGAACGATTCACCGCTTCGGTAGCTTGTCCGCGTAAATAATCAAGGATTTCATCACGTTCTTTTAATGATTTGGTTCCATAATATCGCGCAAGATCAGTTCCCTTCTTTTCCAATTCCTGAGTAAAAACGGTAAGAAAATCTCTCTCTTCCTGAGCGGTGATGGAACGTGCTTCTTTCCAGGCTTCCTCAAACCGGTCATCTTTATTTCTGGCTAAAACTTTGGCTAATTCTTCCACGTCCACTTCCATTACCACATGCATTCCACCCTGTAAATCCAATCCCAATTTAATTGAATTACTTAATAACTTTTCATAGGCTTTTGGATCTTCGATCTTAAGATCTTCCTTGGCAGAAGGACTCATCAGGTAGTTGAATTTGATTGTAGGATACAGCAGATAGAGAAAAAGTGCTGTAACAAAAATAATAATTCCTGCTCTCACTATTAGATTTCGCCGCATTAGCTAACAATCCTCCGTTGATGACTGGATAAAAGATCTATCATACTATTTATTAAATTGCAAGCGTTGAATATACTTGAATACCATAAAAAAGTCAATTGAAAAATATTTTGGGAACCGGGCAAAAATGATGAAATTTTTGCACTTAGGAAGTCGAAATTTTCACCTTGAAAACCATAATTTATCCAGCAATCCACCCCATTAATCCCGGCGATCTGGACCACTTAAGCAGTGGCCTGTAATAATCTGCCCACTTCCTGCACTGCCATTTTGACCGCTGGAGTCCGGTAAGGCTGATAACCACTGTCTATTTTAACAATATATCCCTGATCATGACGGGCTACCAGAATGAAAAAATTCTGGACATAATCCCGGTCAGAGGTAACCGTCCGGAGCAGATAGGCCTGGTCTTCCGGCGAACTGAATACCTCTTTGATCTTGCATACCTGGTGGTCCTGAATCCGGGTCAGACCTTTTAACATTTTTATCTGGGCTGGTGATATTTCACATTGCAGGTAAACATGCGGCATAATAGTATTCTCCAATAATCGTTTTATCTGTCCATTCCGACTCTTCACTGTCTGAAAGCGGTAAATAGTGCGGTATTGTTCCCGCCACTTTCTCTCATATTTGGTAGAGACCTCGCGATGGGGATTGATCTCTACTTCCCTGGTGGTAAAGAGGGAGTTGGAGCTGAAAAGTTGCTGTGCTTTCCGTGCATACCACTCCTGATCGGTAGATAATTCGAAAATGCCGTCCAGAGTCAGTACTCCTCCCAGAGAGTCAATGAAAAAAGGGGTGATCAGCCGGCGGTCCCGGTGTCTCTCTTTGGGCCAGGGATCGGGAAAATTCATCACTACCTGGCTGATGCTCTGGTCTGCAAAAAGCTCCGGTAAGACAAAGCGGGCATCATCCCGCAGAATCCGAATATTCTCCAATTGTTGAGAAAATATCCGGGACTGGATCCGTTCACCCGATGCCAGGGAAAGCTCTATCCCAAGAAAATTCCAATCAGGATAAGAGCGTGCCCAGCTGACCAGAAATTCCCCATTGCCGCAGCCGATCTCTACCGCCAGCGGTGCCGCTCTCTTAAATATCTTTTCCCAATTGATTGGAAAACGGTCGCATTCTCCGGGATTGACCTCATATTTTAATATATCACTATTTTTCATACCGGCCGGTTATCTTGTTTCACATCAGGATCCGGTTTGAAATTTAATCATTTTAAAACTCACTTCATGTTATTTCTTTCCGAAGCAAGTATTGCATTTTCTGCTTTTTTCTCCTTACATTTTATGAAAATCAAGCAGAAGGAGTTTTCATGGCTGCCAATATCATTACTCTGGGAAGAATTCTTTTAGTTTTTCTGGTGATTATCTTTTTTCAAATGGGATTTTTGATGCGCCTGGTGGCAGTGGTTTTGACCATCCTGGTGATCTATCTGGATTCACTGGATGGGTATGTGGCCAGAAAACTGGGAGTAGCCAGCGATTTTGGAGCACTGTTTGATATCACCGGGGATCGGATTGTCGAACATATCTATCTGATCTTCTATACCGCCATGGGAATTGTTAATCTCTGGGTTCCGATCATTTTCATCACCCGCAGTTTTCTGGTTGATACCCTGCGCAGCGTGGCTTACAGCAAGGAAGGGAAAACTCCCTTCGGAAGCAAAACCATGATGAGATCTTCCATCACCCGATTTCTTACTGCCTCCCGATTCAGCCGGGCGATATATGGAGCATCAAAAGTGATCGCATTCGTCCTTCTGGGCAGTATTCTGGCTTTCCAGCAGGCTTACCGGCAAAATATAAACTGGCTGCCGTCCGACACCTTCTCTAAAATTGTTCTGATCACTACCATTATAGTATGGATCATGGTAGTTTTTAACCTGATCCGCGGGATCCCGGTACTGATCGATGGCCGAACCTATTTATTCGAAAAATATTTACCACGTTCCTACAAAGCGGATAATTAAAAAATGAGTCGCTGGGCGGTATTTGATGTAGACGGAACCCTGTTCCCCCCTTCTTCGATGGAAAAAACTTTCATCGGCCATATGCTGAGAAAAGGAGCTATTCCGGCTGCAAACATTTTTTACTATTTTCTGACCGGCTGCGTCCGCACGATTCTGACCAATTATGCTGAAGGTTTTAAAAATAATAAATACTACCTTAAGTACCTGCCGGTCCGCCCCATCCAGTCTGCCGCCAGACAATTTGTCCATCAGTTTATCTGGCCCCGTATTTCATCCACCGGGAAAGAACAGATCCGGCTCTGCCGCCAGAATGGGTATCGAATCCTGATCATGAGCGGTTCTCCGGATTTTTTGACCTATCCGCTGGCCAATTATCTGCAACCCGATCTTACCATCGCTGCCGAGCTGGAGCTGAAAGAAAGTCAATTTTCCGGCGAGTTAACCGGCCTGCATCCCTATGGGGAGCGAAAAACTTTTATCCTTAAAGAGCTGTCAAAAAAATATGCGATTGATTTTCAGAACTCGATGGTTTTTGCCAACCATCATTCCGATTATCACCATATGGTATTATTTGGAAAGGCCATAGCCGTCAATCCGACTGCCAAGCTGAAAAAATTGGCCGAGAAGGAGGGCTGGAAGATTGAACTTTGGTAATAATTCAGCAAATATATAAGATCATTTAATGAAAGCATAATTATGCTACTTTCTAACTTGCATAATTCATAAAATTAAACCACGAAGACTCCCAGACACAAAGAAAATTGAAGTTGGGTGTTGAGAAAAATTAAAATCAATTTCAAAATAATTTAGCATTGATGATAACCTAATCTATTAATTTTATAGTCTTTGTGTCTTTGTGACTTAGTGGTTTTGAATAATTCAGACTAATTAACTTACTTTGACTTTGGACGATAATCATCCATAAAGAGAGACTTTTCTATTCCAGATGGAAGAAAAAAACTGCAAAAATCATCCGCAGATAATCAGCAGCTCCCGTTGTTTCCAGTGCAAGGATTTTATCTGCAGCCAGTGCCGCCTTAAGCTGGCACATCATTATTTCTGCAGTTATTCCTGTTATCTAAAATATTATCTCCGGCTGTTTGTTAAAAAAGTGAAGCCATTTCACTTCAGGATTCTGGCTGCTTCCCAGATGATTCTGTTTGTGGGGCTGCTGGCACTGATCCTGCATATCAATCAGCGGTTTCAGAATATTAGTGAGAACACTGTCTATCAACAGGTCCAGGATTCAACTTATTTTGCTGATTTGCGGACGGTGCTGAACAATAAAGATTCGGAGAGCGAAAAGCCGCTGGAAGTAACAACCGAGAACCGCTATTCATTTGAACTCTCTTTAAAAAAAAATCAGATTGTTAATGTCTGGCGGAACCAACAGCCGGTGATCAGTGAATGGAGCCGGCAAGAAG
>MESS01000127.1:953-1426 GCA_001771055.1 Caldithrix sp. RBG_13_44_9 | reverse complement strand
TGCACCTGGAGTATGGAAATAATCAGCTGCGAATTTTGGTCCTGGATCAGCAGCAACAGCTTGTTCAGCAGCAACAGATCCGGATTGATTATCACAGTCAGACCATTGACCTGTTCCGTCGTTCGATTGAACGGGGTAATCCAGCCAGGAAAAATATTGCTCTTACCTTTGACGCCGGTTCAGACGACAATCACACCCGGGAAATTCTGGCCATATTGCAAGAACAGCAGTTAAAATGTACTCTGTTCTTGACCGGCAAATTCATGGAGCGGCATCCTGATCTGGTGAAAGAGATAGTGAGTCAGGGTCATGAGATCGGAAATCATACTTATAATCATCCCCATCTTACAACTTACAGCGATGACCGTCAACAGCAGCTGCGGCCTGGTATTACCCGGGAATATGTTCAGGAACAGCTGCTCAAAACCGATTCGGTTTTTTATGCACTCACCGGCTCAAAATTGAAACCCTAC
>MESS01000127.1:0-843 GCA_001771055.1 Caldithrix sp. RBG_13_44_9 | reverse complement strand
CGATGAAACTTCCGATCTATATCATACTCCGGAAGAGATCTTTGAGCAGGTAATGAAACTGGAGACTAAAAATCCTGCCGGTCTTAACGGAGTTATCGTCCTGATGCACCTGGGCTCGCAGCGTCTGGAAAATCACATTTTTGAAATTTTACCCCGGCTTATCAAAGAAGTCCGGGCTAAGGGATATACCTTCAGCAACATCAGCGGACTGCTTAACTGACTATCAGCCGACTTGTCGGATTTTTATTAAAACTTTTATTAAAATAGGTTCTTCTAAAAAAGAGTTGCTAAAGTAAAGAACTTATGACAGAAATGGACCTCAATTAATTCTTTAGTTATCTTATTTTTGCACCCAATAAGAATTAAAGCTAAAGGAAAAAACTGATGTCCACATTGCTACCGCATCAGTACTCATTGCCAGTCTGACTTCCCTACCGGGAAACTTGAAGGTATTAACGACAAAATCAAATCTCTAAAACGAAAAGCTTGTAGCTACAAACACTTACAGTATTTGGCTTTTAAAATCATAGCCGCTACTGCCACTCATTCTTAGAAGAACTTAATTTGTTTTTTGGTAATACAATTCATCTCCTGAAAATTTAGATAGAAAATCAATTATCATATAGGCTAATTAAAGATCCTGAATATTTCCCCCCTTCGAAGGGGGGAAAGGGGGGATGTCATACAACTACTCATTTCCCTTAATCCATGTTTCTATCACCTTAGAAACCTTTTCAGGATTTCCCAGTATTTCTTCATCCTTAAACCGCAAAAACCTGACTCCCAGCACTTCTAAAGTCGTCTGTCTGATCCTATCATCTTTTTGGATTTCGGGCAGGTCAT
>MESS01000126.1:7731-9242 GCA_001771055.1 Caldithrix sp. RBG_13_44_9 | reverse complement strand
AAGACTGACCATTCTCCTGCAGATAGAATCCGTGACCGTGGAGGGTGAGTAATATTTGTTCTTTCTGAACCGTAGAAATATTTTTATCTAATTTGATAATCATCTGGATTTAAACCGTCTGATGATAACTAAAAATACCGATACACTTTGCTGTCAGATCCGCTGGCCTAAGAAAATTTATGCTTAATACCAAGGAAAATTTAGAGAAGAATTCATATTATTTCAAATAACTTTTAAATTGGAACAGAGAGGACCTTTTAAATGCTTATCAGGATACTCCAGGGTCGTCACTGTTAATATTTTTAATGAGCACTTCTCTCAGCGTCCTTTGCGTCTCAAAGGGAAAAAGAAAAAATATTCTCGCGCGGAGACGCTGAGATCGCTGAGAAAAACTTTCTTTAAATCATATGCACCGACTTTAAAGGCCGGTGACTAGCTCAGGCGTCCCTACGGGACGCTTTTTTGAGATGGAGGGTTTTACCCACAGCTATAAATGGCTGGGTTATTGTCAAGAAAAAAACTAAATTAGTCCACGAATTAAAGGAATCAAAAAATTGCTTGGATAGTCAACGCAATAGTTCATTTCTTGGCTTCTGGTATCTTGTCATCTTGTATTCTTTTCTTTTTACCAACTGCTAACTGTTTTATCCTCGACCCCTCTGCGTCTCTGCGCGAGAATAATTTTTCCCACTACCCGCTGAGAATCATGTTAATAATCATATTAAAAATTTAAAAGCGCTTTTGAATTAGAATTTTTAAGAACTTATATTAACCGGAAACTGGATGGTAAAGTAGTGATACAGAGTGCTAAAAAAGAACTGCTCCGGATCGGGACACTGTTATACCAGCGGCAGTATATTGTGGCCAGCGAAGGGAATCTCAGCTGCCGGATCGATTCCAAAAATATATTGATCACCCGCAGCGGGGTATGCAAAGGGGAACTAACCCCGGATGATTTGATCAAGATTTCTCTGGAGAAAAGAGCTTCCACCGGCAAACAGCGACCATCCACCGAGATGCGGATGCATCTGGAAGTATACCGCCAGCGGCCGGAGGTGAATGCAGTTATCCATGCCCATCCGCCGTATGCCATCAGCCTGAGCCTGGCCGGAATATCATTAGAAAAGCCCTATACCCCGGAGAGTGTACTATTGCTGGGAGCAGTTCCAACCGCGGCCTATGGTCGTCCCTCCACCTCTCAGGTTGCAGAAAGTATTCAGGAATACCTGAAAAGAACCGATATAATCTTATTGGAACGGCACGGAAGTTTGACAGTTGGTAAGACTCTGCCGGAGGCGTTTAATAAACTGGAGGTGCTGGAAAATACCGCCAAGATTGTCTGGCTGGCCCGACAGTCCGGTATAATTAAACCATTACCGCTGAAAGAAGCGAAAGAACTTTTTGCCTTGCGCAGGGAAGTCTACGGATTAGAATATCCGGTAATACCCTTTGATTAAAAATAAGACCTCACGACTGACTCTAAGTTTTTGCTTTTAATGCTAAAATGTACA
>MESS01000126.1:7539-7691 GCA_001771055.1 Caldithrix sp. RBG_13_44_9 | reverse complement strand
ATCTGGCTGATTATTCTGATATTATTTATGTCCTTGCAGTTCGCCTTTTCCGCCTGGCGTCCGCAGGAAATGCTGGTGGAGATCCAAATTTCTTCCCGGGATGATCTCAACCGACTTCAGGCTGAAAAATTCAATTATGATCACCTGTCCGG
>MESS01000126.1:5661-7521 GCA_001771055.1 Caldithrix sp. RBG_13_44_9 | reverse complement strand
TGCCACTCCTTCCGAATTGACCAAACTCCGTTCCATGGGATACCAGCCGGAAATCCTGATCCCTGATCTGGAAGAACACTCCCGCCAATTACTGTTGAGTACTGATTATGCCAATTATCATGATTATAACTCTACCCGGACTCTGGTGGACAGCCTGATCAGTGTTTATCCCCAGTTGATTGAAAAACATATTTATGGATATTCTTTGCTCTCCCGTGAACTGTATGCGGTAAAAATAAGCGATAATGTCCAACTGGATGAGGACGAACCGGAAATCAGTTTTGATGGTGCGCACCACGGTGATGAGATAATGGGTGCGGAAGTTCTGATCGTCCTTATGCGAGAACTATGCACCAGTTACGGTACCGATCCGGTGCTGACCAATCTGGTGAACAACCGTGAGATCTGGATTTTTCCTTTCATCAATCCCGACGGCCGGATGTCCATGTCCCGTTACAACAATGCCGGAGTGGACGTCAATCGCGACTGGGGTTACATGTGGGACTTCGAGGGCGGTAGTACTGCCCCGTTCTCTCAACCGGAGTCACAGGCAGCTCGCAACTGGATCAACGAGAATCAGTTTGTCTTAAGCCAGACTAATCATGGCGGAGACGAGAGTGTCTCCTATCCCTGGAGCTACCGGCCGGATCAATGTCCGGATAATGCTCCGATAAGTTATCTGGCGGCCGGTTATTCTTCCCATTCCGGATATGTTCCCACCCTGGCTTATTTTCAGGGATATACCGGGATGTATCCCATCAACGGCAGTGCCAAAGATGCTTTTTACGCCATCATGGGATCGGTGGGCTGGACGCTGGAAGTCTCATTCAATAAAACACCACCCAATACTCAGATCACCCAGTATTACAACTGGAACCGTCCGGCCATGATTTACCTGCTGCAACAGACCGGTAAAGGGATGAAAGGCCTCATCACTAATGCTTCGAATAACGAACCGGTGACAGCAATGGCCTGGATCAGCACTGCCAGCAATAATTTCTGGCCGGTTTATACCGATCCCGAAGTCGGGGATTTTCATAAATTCCTTTTACCGGGCACTTACAATCTCAAAATAACAGCTAATGGTTATCAGACCACTACCATTAACAACATCGTGGTAACAGACAGCGGAGCCACCCGGGTAAATGTCCAGTTACAGCCGCAGACCGGTACTTATGCCTACCGGGTAGTAGTTACTTCCATACCTGGCAATAATTTTAGTGATGAAGGTAATACCAGGGCGGCACTGGCAGCTCCGGATAATGTCCGTTATTCACTGGGCCGCAACGGTTATATTGTACTGGATATGGGAGAGAATATCTTTGATTTTCCGGGTAACGATTTCCGGATCATCGAGAACGATGCCACGGCTGAAGGCTACACCGTCCGGATCGGTCAGAACTGGAACGGCCCCTGGACCAGCCTGGGATTGCATTTGGGATCACAGGATTTTGATCTGTCCGGAAGCGGCTTGAATCAGTTCCGGTATCTCCGTCTCGAGGATGATGGCGATGGATTACAAACCGCTCCGGATGCCGGTTTTGACCTGGATGCCATTGAGGGGCGGCTGATCCCCAATTCCGGTCCGTTTGTCATGGCCACCGATTATATGATCTGGGATTCCACCTCCAACAGTAACTTCATTCTCGAAGCAGGTGAAACCGCCCGAATATTTCTGACCTTACAGAACCTGGGGGTCGATCCTGCCCAGAATGTCTGGGCCAGGATCAGCAGCGGCAGTTCTTACTTGAGTGTTTCTGGAGATAGCCTGCCGGTGGGTTATATTCTTTCAGGTCAATTCGGTTCGACAAATTCCTATGAAATTTCAGCAGATCCTTTAACTCCCCATAATTCGAACCA
>MESS01000126.1:4902-5638 GCA_001771055.1 Caldithrix sp. RBG_13_44_9 | reverse complement strand
CCGACAGCGGTTACAACTGGCAGCATTCCTTACCAGTTCAAGTACGGCAGGGAGCCAGAATTTCCTCCTCCAGTCAACAGGTAGCCTTTCTCAATTCCTTTATCGGCAGCACAGTAACTCTGCCACTGGTCATCCAAAATCCCGGTCTGGATTCGCTGAAAATCAGCCAATTCCAGACCAACAGCAGTCAATTCGCGGTACTGGAGAACAGTCTTAATCTGGCACCCGGCAGTCAACAGACCATTCGTATTCAATTTATGCCTGACGATACTTTATACTATTCAGACACCCTGCTGATTCATAACAACGATCCGGTAAATTTTGCTTATCCGGTCTATTTGAGCGGTACCGGAATCCTGGCACCGGCCATCATGGTAACTCCGGACAGCCTGGCAATTAATATGTATTCCAATGATTCCACCGTTATTCAGCTGACGGTGCAAAACCTGGGAGCCGGTGATCTGATCTTTACCGCCCAGATTGGGAATTATCAGCCCGGAAATTCCGGCCTGGAAGGCTCCGGAGGAAATGACAGTTTCGGTCATATCTGGATCGACAGCGATGAGCCAGGTGGTCCGGCCTATGACTGGATCGAACTGAGCGGCGGCAATGGTACTTTGATCCCCATCAGCGGTCTCAATGTAACCAGCAGTCCCATTTCGCTGGGATTTCCCATTTCCTTCTATGGCGACAATTTTACCACCCTGCGGGTATGCAGCAACGGCTGGGTCAGCTT
>MESS01000126.1:4343-4814 GCA_001771055.1 Caldithrix sp. RBG_13_44_9 | reverse complement strand
AATATGCTGAGTGACAGCAATCTCTATTATCTGCAGGAAAGTAATCGCTTTATTGTGCAATGGGATAACATGTATACCGCCACCGGTTTTGGTCCTTACAGCTTCCAGCTCATCATTTATGATAACGGCAATATTGTTTTGCAATATAAGAATCTGGTGAATTTAGAGAATGCCTATACCGTAGGGATGCAGAACAGCCAGGCCAGTGACGGCTTTTACATTGCTTACAACGAACCCTATCTGCATGACCAGATGGCGATCCTGATCACCCGGCGCAGCTGGGTAAGTATTCATCCAGTAGGCGGAACTATTGCTCCCGGTTCACGAATGGATCTGCAGGTTACTTTAAAGACCGAGGATTTTCCACAAGGCGATTTCTGGGCCAGCGTGGAGATCTACAGCAATGATCCCCAGAATCAACAGCTGGTTATTCCCATTCACCTCACGGTGGATACTGTTTTCACCTCGTTA
>MESS01000126.1:3933-4286 GCA_001771055.1 Caldithrix sp. RBG_13_44_9 | reverse complement strand
TTTAATCCCTCGACAGTCATCAGTTGGCAGTTGGCCCGTCTGGCTGGCGCAGCCGGACAGGCAGTAGGCAGTCAGGTGGAATTGAAACTTTTTAATCTGCTAGGGCAAGAAGTGCGCAACCTGGTCAACGAACCGAAGGAAGCCGGATATCATTCAGTGGTATGGGATGGCCGGGATAATGCCGGGAATCCGGTGGCCAGCGGAGTATATATTTACCGGCTGTCGGTAAAATCGTTGACCGGGGAAACTGAAAATTTTGTCAGCACCCGCAAGATGGTGTTGATGAAATAAAGCTCACATAACCTCCCGAAGGTTTGAAACCTTCGGGAGGTTTCAGTTCACAGGAGGTTTCT
>MESS01000126.1:3292-3906 GCA_001771055.1 Caldithrix sp. RBG_13_44_9 | reverse complement strand
TGATAAAATTTACCCAGCGGAAATCCTACCACGTTAAAGTAACACCCTTCAATTTTTTTTATGAATAATGAGGCAAATCCCTGAATGCCATAAGCTCCGGCCTTATCGAACGGTTCATCGGAATCTAAGTACATTTTGATTTCTGCTTCGGAAACTGGATAAAAGGTCACCTGGGTAATTTCATGATCGATGATCTTCTCCTCGGCTGTGAGCAGACAGAAAGCGGTGATCACCTCATGAGTCTGATTGCTTAATTCCCTCAGCATGCTCTCCGCCTGCTGATGACTTCCCGGCTTCTCGAAAATTTTATCTTTCAAGGTGACAATAGTATCGGCAGAAATAATCAGGTCATAATCCAGCTGGCGTGACACCCACTCCGCTTTTTCAGAAGCATTGTGCCGGACATACTCCAGCGGTGAAAATCGGGGCGAAATTTTTTCCTCAATCTGAGGCGGATAGATCTCAAATTCCAGACCCACCGAACGCAGCAGCTCAATTCTCCGCGGCGATTGACTGGCCAGTATGACCCGTTTATCCTCCAGATTGCAGAGCAGGGAAATAAATTTCACGGGGTGCTACCTCCACGGTTTTACGAAATTGGAATGACACAAATT
>MESS01000126.1:2627-3260 GCA_001771055.1 Caldithrix sp. RBG_13_44_9 | reverse complement strand
CGGAACTGTTTTGTACGCTATACCTCTATAACAGCATTTTCACGATACTCACCCAACAGTTCTTCTTTCCTTAACCCAAATAGATGGCCAGAAGACCAACCGGCATATCCGCTTTCAGTAGGGTGCTGATCCTTCCCAGGTTGGCAGGAGATTTATCTTTCCAGATGCTGTATATGGAAAAAAATAAAACGGGACAGATTCCCAGTATGATCACTAACAGATAATTCAGATTATACCAGCGAATGAGATAAGGAACCGGCAGCAACAAAATTAAGAAAATAAAATTCAGAGTAGTCAGCTGCAGGGCAGCTTTTTCTCCATAGACCAGTGGGAAGGTCCGGGCATGACCAGCGGCATCTCCCTGCATGTCCTGCACATCCTTTATAATTTCCCGCCCGAAATGATAAAAGAACGAGAATACTGCCGGTACAATGGTTTGCCTGATCCGGTTCACTGCCACCCCGCCATATATAAAGGCCATACTGGTTGCGAAGCTGACCATCAGGTTGCCAATCAACGTCAATCGTTTAAGCTTATAGGAATAAAAAATGATCAAGGATGAGATAACCAGCGCAATAAAGAAAGCAGTGAAACTGATAAAAAGTCCCAGAAAAATTCCCACAGCAAATTCCA
>MESS01000126.1:1167-2514 GCA_001771055.1 Caldithrix sp. RBG_13_44_9 | reverse complement strand
GCGGCCATGATGATCCCACCGGAAAAGCAAGCCAGCAGCACTTTGATAAAAGGAGAAATGGTACCGGTAATAAAAGCCGCCACAAAAATAGAAAGCATGCTGATGAGGACATTTACCGGTCGGCTGATGGCAAAAGAACCTGCGAGAACATTTTTCTTCATATTAACCGGGCATTTTTTCCTGGATTACCTGCAGCTGACCTGAGGGTTGCAGTTCATAAGTAGAGAAGCAATTTGCACAGGTTGCCTTCACTTTTTCAGAACTGCTGGCCGGGAGAGAGAGCCGGACTCCACAGTGGCACATCCAACCGGCTACTTTAGCCGGGATTCCCACCATCAGGGCATAAGCCGGCACGTCTTTGACCACCACTGCCCCGGCACCGATGAAACAGAATTTTCCCAGGGTAATTCCGCAGACAATGGTGGCATTGGCGCCAATGGAAGCCCCGCGTTTGACAAAGGTGTCTTTATATTCATGCTTGCGGATGATGTGGCTACGGGGATTCACCACATTGGTAAACACCATGGATGGGCCACAGAATACATCATCTTCCAGATAGACATTATCATAAATGGAAACATTATTCTGCACTTTCACATTGTTTCCGATCACCACCCGCGAGCCGACGAAGACATTCTGTCCGAATGAACAGCGTTCGCCGATCCTGGCGCCAGACATGATATGGCAGAAGTGCCAGATCTTGGTGCCTTTTCCAATCGACACTGGCTCATCGATCACACTGCTGGGATGCACAAAATAATCTTTGCTTAACATAGCTTATCCGATTTTTTTGAAAAATATAAACCAGAAATCCTCTTTTCTCCAATGGATTTGTGGGAAAGTGGTGGATGATACACAGGGAGGCAATTTTCTAAACTGGCAGGATCTCACAGATGGAAAATTATTTTCTCAATGACAGGCGACATGAAAATATAGCTGGATTTAAAAAATATCTATATTTTGAAAATGAAAAAGTTTTATAACAAATCTAAATAATTAGCTATAAAATAGCCTTGCGCTAAACAGGACTATTAATTAAAATTAACAAACCTGAGGTAATGGCAAACTTGACCAATCCATTTCAAAATAAAATTGTGCCGCACTCCCGGGAGATAACGTCACTATGACCAGTTCGTCCGCCTACACCCGGATATATTTCCGGCGTCCCATCTGGACTCCCGAAAACCAGCGGTTATGGGGAATTTTATTTATGGTCACCCTGGTGGTGATGAGTGTGTTCCTGCTCAGCATGAGATGGTCGGCCAGAATCTCACCCGAACGGATCAATTTCCAGATAAGAAACAGATATATCTCATTCCTCTCCCAATCAACCTTTTCAATGAAACT
>MESS01000126.1:147-1091 GCA_001771055.1 Caldithrix sp. RBG_13_44_9 | reverse complement strand
GGAACGGGGGGTTCGACAGAAAAAACAAGCCCTTCAACTGGCAAATCAAGTTCTGCCACTGATGGATCTGATCTGGCTGATGCTTTTGGATTAGGAATCATCACTTCGGCAGTGGAGAACGTTGTGGGCTACCCGGGTCTAAATTACCGTTCCTCCCGCTCGGAAAAACCACTGACCCTGCAAAATGAGATCAAAGTTTTTCGAAGCCATGACGCGCAGATCCAGATTCCGGTACCGGAGGTGTTTCGCTTTGCTTCAGAAAACGGGATTCGCGATCTCCACGAAACCTCCGCCATCATGGAAATGAATGAGATAGATGTCAAATATTGTTTCGAAAGAATGAACCGCTTCGATCCTACCTTCAGCGGCTATCTGCTGCTGCGTTTTACCATTCACCCGGATGGTTATGTCATCCCGGCCAGCATCAAATTCCTTAAGACCGACATCAAAGATCCACGGGTGCTGGACTGCATCCGCAAACAGCTTCAGCGCTGGAGGAACTTCACCCCCATTGCCTATGAGGATGGAAATTTTACTGTGACCAGGAAGTATGTGTTTTGAGGGGGGGAAGGAATAGAGGTATAACGGTATAGCGGTAAAAAGGTAGAGAGGTAAAGCGGTTTATCCGCACAGAGAAATATCGGTGCACGAAAAGATTTTATTGCACGATTAAATCAAATTATTTTAATTTTTTATAAACAAAATTTATAAATCCATTTAGTACAACTTTCGCTATTTCTATTATTTTTAGGCCTGCCTCATATTCTGACAATGAAATAAATTCCAGGTCTTTACAGCTGATAAGGTGATCTTTCAGCTCGTATAGTGATGCTCGGGATATCCGATAAAATTGTATTCCTTCACGAAAATGGTAACGACCATATCCTTCAGCAATATTAGAAGTAATACTTATAGCTGCTTTTCGAATCTGAATGCCTAAATTA
>MESS01000126.1:0-130 GCA_001771055.1 Caldithrix sp. RBG_13_44_9 | reverse complement strand
TAATTTAGAAAGAATAGATTTATAAAAATATATTTTAACTTCCTGGCATTTTTTCCAGGCATCCAATGTTTTAAAATCCTTAAAATTATTATATTGATGAAGACTTTCATTCACACTCAGATGATCACTA
>MESS01000125.1:5482-6656 GCA_001771055.1 Caldithrix sp. RBG_13_44_9 | reverse complement strand
CTTAGGCAAGTATACATACGCGATCATTCTTTCATTACCATAGGCTGCATAAAAAGTGACTTTTTCGATGATCCAGTCCTCCGGGCTTTCATCCCTTTCTTCAATAACTGCTTTTAAATCAGTGCTGTCGTAAAGAAACTGGTTTTTATAAATTCTGAATATATTTTCCGGTACCGGCTCTTCTTTAGAAAAATCCCTTACTCCACCTATCTCAATCAGCCGGAAAGCACTTTCAGGAATATTTTCTTTATCTATATAGTGCACACAGCGGAATCCGTTTTCAGGGGAACGATCAAATGGGGGGAGTTGACTCTGACGTGTATATAAATAGGTTGCATCATCCCATCCCCCGCCGCAAATGATCCGTCCAATCTTCGTTTCATTCCAACACCACTCCCTGACGTTCCCTGCCATGTCACAGGCCCCAAAACGATTTATACCCCTGTACTTCCCTACCGGTTCAGGACCTTTGCCTTTAAAGTTGCTAAACGGGTATATTTTGGAGCCGAAATTAGTGTAAATGTTAGTTACATAAAATGCAGCTCCGCTGTCCCAATGGTCCCCGGTCGGCAAGTTTTTCCCTTTATATTCGGCATAGGCCGCTGCTTCATACCAGCTGACGCCGGATACTGGATACTCCTCCTGCCCGTCCGGATAATCTTCGGCTTCCCAGGTGGAGGGACCCGGCCTGCCGGTTTTATCAATAAGCAGCGCCATGGCTTCTTCGCGGGTAAGTCTTTTTCCGTCTTTGATGAACTCATTTTTCCAATACACCGGATTTCTGTAACCACCTTGGTCCACAAATTCTTTATATTGTTTATTGGTAACTTCATACCGGTCCATAAAAAAACCAAGACTCTTTTTTGTAATAATATATTTATCTTGATCCCAGTAATCATCCACATAAACCATCCCCTGAGGTATGGTTCCTTCCCGGAATAATCTTCTGTATAACGTATCAGCTCCCGTATAGGCTACGGCCAGCACATTTTCGTATCCCGTTTTTTCTATTTTAACCAGGTAAAATGTGGATCTTGGCATCCTGATGCTGTCGATAGGTGTTCGGCCCAGATTTTCCCATGCACCATTAAGATCAGAATATTCCCTTACGTAAATATCTGCATCGGGAGGATCAGTAAATACAGTTAATTTCGAGGTAACGGATGAGGCCAGT
>MESS01000125.1:5006-5313 GCA_001771055.1 Caldithrix sp. RBG_13_44_9 | reverse complement strand
GGCTTTATCGACGATTCGGTATAACGCTGCCGGCAACCCCGGCAATAGTTCGGACAGCGGTGCCGGATTGCCATTGATAATGGAATAGATTACCGCCTGTTCATATTCTCCGCTGAATGGCAATTGGCTGCTGAGCATCTGGTACAGAACTACCCCCAGCGACCAGATATCACTGCGGTGATCCACTTCCTGGCCCAGGGCCTGCTCAGGAGACATATAAGCCACCGTACCGATAGTCGTTCCAGTCCGGGTCAGATGCATCTGACCGGCCAGCTTGGCTAGCCCAAAGTCCATGATCTTTATTTGG
>MESS01000125.1:4661-4989 GCA_001771055.1 Caldithrix sp. RBG_13_44_9 | reverse complement strand
GATATTGGCAGGCTTGATATCGCGGTGGACTATCCCTTTGGCGTGTGCTTCCAGAAGACCTTCGGCTATTTGAATAACAATATTTATCACGTCGCCAACTGCCAACTGCTTAACGGTTATTGACTCTTTTAGGGTCTGGCCTTCATAATAAGACATGACGATAAATAGTTGATGATCCGCTGTTTCGCCAATCTCGTGAATCGTGCAAATATTGGGATGATCGAGGGCGGATGCAGCCTGTGCTTCCTGTATGAATCGTTCTTTAGCCTGGGGATCATGGGTCATTTCAAGTGGAAGGAATTTCAGTGCCACGGTGCGTTTGAGTTTA
>MESS01000125.1:2954-4634 GCA_001771055.1 Caldithrix sp. RBG_13_44_9 | reverse complement strand
AATTGGCTGAATATACCCATTTTAACCAAATGTGTCAAGAAATCTCTAGGCGGTAATTTATCGGTAGTACAAAACTGGTCCACGGATTTCACGCTTGCCCGGCTTTTGGCGGGAATTAGCACGAATTATAGTCTATATTATTTACATGTCTGGCAGAGTTTAGGGCCAAAGTGTTCATGGATGCTTTATTTCACCTATAAACTATGAACTATCAACTATGGTTCTTCTAAGAATTAGTTGCAGCAGCGGCCATGATTTTAAAAGCCAAATACTGTAAGTGGTTGTAGCCACAAGCTTTCTGTTTTCGAGCTTTGATTTTGTCGTTAATACCTTCAAGTTTCCCGGTATGGATGTTAGACTGGCAATAATTACTGATACGGTAGCAAAGTGGACATCAGTTTTTTCATTTAGCTTTAATTCTTATGTAGTGCAAAAATAAGATAACTAAAGAGTTAATTGAGGTCCATTTCTTTCATAAGTTCTTTACTTTAGCAACTCTTTTTTAGAAGAACCTCAACTATAAACTATGAACTATCAACTATTAAAGGCTTCATCTTGACAAATACCCTGATTTTTCGCATATTAGGTAGGCATTTAACAGGTGAAATCGATTCCTGCCCCGATAACAGGTTCAAAATAGAAGTGCTGTACACGGTTTCCTGCTGGAGGGGATTTTTAAGAAAAAATACAAGAACTTTTGCGATCTTCACCCATTTGCTTTCAACAAAAGGAATTGTGTTTTAATCATGTCATTACTCCATAACGGCATAAGCCTCCTATTTAAACATCAGCCACCTTATGATAAAATTCAAAGGATCACTGGCAGCATAGCCAGGAGAGTATACTTTTTTTCAAATATCTGTTCACCGGTTTAATTTGAATAACCCTCTCGGTTAAATGCTGCTATTAACTATGGAGGTATTACTATGAAAACGTTGTTTCTGTTGATGCTTACCTTTTTTTTCCTGTCGGCTTATACTCAGATCACCTTTCAGAAAAAGTACGGCACCTGGAAAGATGAGCATGCCCAGGTCGTGCAGCAGACCAGTGACGGAGGTTATATTCTGGCCGGGAGCCAGAGTGAATCCGGCATGAATCCGGATGGTTATATCGTTAGAGTGAATGAATTCGGAGATACCCTCTGGACCCGCACTTATGCCAGAATCTGGTCATCAGGATTATATTCAATCGTCGAGACCACTAATGGATTCCTGGCAGTCGGTGGGGCAGTGACTACTATCGGTCCGGCCCGCTCGGATCTTTATCTACTGAAAATTAATCATCAGGGTGACACACTATGGAGCAAAACCTATGGGGGTCCCCGGGATGATTCGGGCAGAGAAATCAAACCCACAGCTGATGGTGGATTTATCATCGCCGGAAATTATGATGAAGCCTACAACTGGATCTCTTTCTATCTTTTGAAAATCGACGCCCTGGGGGATACCCTGTGGACCAGGAAATATGGATTGGGTACTGGTTATCGGGCCTATGGGAGAGCCGTGGAACAGACCAGCGATGGCGGATATTTAATTGCCGGATATGTGGATGAATATAGCACCGATTTCGAAGATGTGTACCTGGTAAAGACCGACTCCCTGGGTATTGTGGAATGGACGAAACTGTTTGACTGGTCAGACCATGATCTGGCGTATGACATGCAGGAAATAGCCGATGGAT
>MESS01000125.1:0-2932 GCA_001771055.1 Caldithrix sp. RBG_13_44_9 | reverse complement strand
GGACAGTAACGGGGATACCTTATGGACCCGGCTTTTTGGCGGTAACTCCCATGAGTATGCCTATGATGTGATCCAGACCCAGGATGGAGGTTATGCAGTAGCAGGTGCTTCCTTCAGCCAATCGGCCGGTTGGGGTGACTATTATCTGGTAAAAACCGATGGGAATGGCTATCTCCCCATTCTTTCTCAACAGTCTGTTCCGGTGATTGAGGATTTTCAACTCAATCAGAACTATCCTAATCCATTTAATCCAACCACCTGTATCAGTTGGCAGTTGGCAGTCGGCAGTTGGGTTACCATATCTCTTTATAATTTGAGCGGGCAGAGAATTGCAGTCTTGATAAATGAAAAGCAGGCTGCTGGTTATTACTCGCTTGAGTTTGATGCGTCAAATCTTGCCAGTGGGGTATACTTCTATCAATTGGAAGTCGCAGATCCGTTGAAGGGTTCGGGACAGGGATATGTTCAGACCCGGAAAATGCTGCTTATTAAATAGATTCAGTCATTACTGCTGCTATCAATTTTTGAAGCATCGTAAAATTGACTGGACAAAAAATATTTCAGTTATTTAATCACTGATATTATCAGCTGTGTTCAGTTTTGTCTGCGGCCGTTTTTTCTCCCACAGAACACCCAGAAACTAATCTATGGATCATAGAATTATGTTTATCCATTATTGATTCTTAAGCATAATCCATAACGCAAAGATCCAAACATTTGGCGCATAAATAAATTAAAACAAATTATAAAATTCTAAACTATAAACTATAAATTGCTAACGGCCAACTGCCAATTTTTCTACTGCCTTCTCCATTCTTTTTCCCTTTAACCCTTTTCCGTTTATCATATACCATATCCCTTTATTCCCATCCTGAATATTTTTATTTGCATCTTTTCAAAACCCGCCATAGTTTAATGACCAAACCATTAAGGAGAGATGCCTTGGTTCAAATCCGTCAGATCCGTAAAGTATTTAAAAGTGTTCCCACCATGGAAGGGGCCGGTGTGCATCTGAAACGAGCTTTTGGCTTCAGTGAAGTACCGCAATTCGATCCCTTCCTGCTGCTGGATGATTTCAGTAATGACAATCCCGACCACTATCTGAAAGGTTTCCCCTGGCATCCCCACCGCGGCATTGAAACCATTACCTATGTCCTGGATGGTGATGTAGAACATGGGGACAGCATGGGAAATCAGGATGTGATTCACAGTGGGGATGTACAGTGGATGACAGCCGGCAGCGGCATCATTCATCAGGAAATGCCCAAAGGTGATGCCCGGGGATTAATGAGCGGATTTCAGCTGTGGGCTAACTTGCCGCGTTCCGAGAAAATGATGGATCCCCGTTATCGCGGGGTAAAAAAGGAAGAGATCCCGGAAGTTGTGATGCCGGAAGGAATCCGGATCAAAGTGATTTGCGGGAAAGTCGGAGAAACTGCCGGTCCAGTTCAGGACATCATGATCGAACCGCAGTATCTGGATGTGCAGGTTCCGGGGAATACCACCTTCCGCCATCCCACTCCAAAAGGCCATACCGTTTTTGCCTATCTGTTCACCGGGAAAGGATATTTCTGTCAGGAAAAAAATCCCTTCAGCTATGAGCAGCAGAGCGGCAATTATTTCGATCTGCAGGTCGATCCGCTGCTGGGGAAGGGGACCTTGGTACTTTTCAGTGACGGTGAGGAGGTCCTGGTGTCTACCGAAAAGGAGCCTTTGCGTTTCCTGCTCATTTCCGGCAAACCGCTGGGTGAGCCGGTAACCTGGTATGGTCCGATTGTAATGAATACCCGCCGGGAACTGCAGATTGCCATGGAGGAATTCCAGAAAGGAACCTTTGTAAAGTATACCGGGAAGTGAGACGCAGGTGGTTAAATAGTCATTAAGAAAGCAGTTGGAAATTTGTCCACGCCTGCCTGACTGCCCATTAAAGCACTGCAATCTGAGAGAGCCTCGGCAGGCAGGAATTACACTAATTAACGCGAATAATCATAATTTTATGTGATTGGAACAAACAATACGTGATAATTCCTGTCAGTTGTCGGGCAAGCCTTCAATTAGTGGACACTTTAGAGATATTCTTTATAGATCGTCAGTTGTAAAACCTAAAAGATGGCCTATGCCATTTTAGAAGCAGTTAAGCTCTATGCATACATGATAAAGCAGTCAGCAGTTGGCAGAAGGTAGAATTGACCCTGGTTTTGGTTTATGATTTTCAATTTTTTTAAGGTTATCTTCTAAAAATAATACATAAAGGAATTTATCATGGATCAGTTCATTGCAGTATTATCCACTTTTTCAATTATTATTTTTATGGTGGCTTCAATGAGCCTGTCACAGACACCATTTGAACAGGATACGATTCAAACCAGTCAGGGACCACTGGCAATCACTTTAATCGGGCACGGCACCCTGATGTTTACCTTCAACAAAATGGTGATCCAGGTGGACCCGGTAGGGCGTTATGCCGACTATTCCACTTTGCCAAAGGCTGATATGATTCTGGTAACCCATCATCATGGTGATCATCTGGATGCCGCGGCAATAGCTCAAATTACACAAACAGGTACCGAAATTATTCTCACCAAAAGCTGCGCCCAGCAGTTGGAAAAAGGAACGGTCCTGAAGAACGGCGAGGTCAAAAAAATAAAGGGTCTGACCATTGAGGCGGTGCCGGCGTACAACCTGGTTCATAAACGTGATAATGGTGAGCCTTTCCATCCCAGGGGAGAGGGTAATGGTTATGTCATTACCTTCAGTGATAAAAAGGTCTATATTGCCGGGGATACCGAGAATGTTCCAGAGATGTTGAAATTAACCGGGATTGACATCGCCTTTCTGCCCATGAATCTGCCTTATACCATGACCCCGGAAATGGTGGCAAATGCAGTAAAAGCCTTCAAACCCGGGATTCTCTATCCTTATCACTATGGTG
>MESS01000124.1:6717-13549 GCA_001771055.1 Caldithrix sp. RBG_13_44_9 | reverse complement strand
CCTGATTCTCAGTCTGTTACTTTTATTTGGCTCTGTCAATTATTCACAGGCACAGGTAAAGGAGCAGGAAATTATGAAAAATGTAGAAGCCCTGTTGTCGAAGATGACCCTCGAAGAAAAAGTCGGGCAGATGACCCAGATTACCATAGAAGCAGTATCCAGTTCGAGGGGGTCGGTCAATACCCGGCATCAATTGGATCTTTCAAAGCTGGAAAATGCCATTGTCAAGCACCAGGTGGGTTCCATCCTGAACGTGTGGGATGTGGCCCATAGCGTCGATTACTGGCATGAGGTCATTACCCGGATCCAGGATCTGGCTACCAAGAAAACCCGGCTGGGAATTCCCATCCTCTATGGCATTGACGCCATTCATGGTGCCAATTATACCCTGGGTGCAACCTTGTTTCCGCATAGTCTGGGAATGGCGGCCACCTGGAATACCGATCTGGCAAGAAAGAATGGAGAAATTACTGCTTATGAGGTCCGTGCTTCGGGAATTCCCTGGAATTTTAATCCGGTCCTGGAAGTAGGCCGGAATCCGTTATGGCCGCGGTTATTCGAGACTTATGGAGAGGATCCATACACGGTCAGTGTGATGGGTTCAGCCTACATTAAAGGTTTGCAGGGTGATCCGGCCAGCCTGGCGGCAGCTGATAAAGTAGCAGCCTGTATGAAACACTACCTGGGCTACAGTGTCCCGCTTTCCGGCAAAGACCGCACCCCGGCCTGGATCCCGGAGCGGATGCTGCGGGAAATATTTCTTCCTCCCTTTCAGGCTGCAGTGAATGCCGGCTGCCAGACCATAATGGTCAATTCCTCGGAGATCAATGGGATTCCGATTCATTCAGATCCGGTTATATTGACCGAAATTCTTAGAAACGAGTTGGGTTTTCAGGGTCTGGCTGTATCGGACTGGAAAGATATCATCAATCTCTATGAGCGGGAGAAGGTTGCCGCCAGCCGCAAAGACGCGGTGCGCATGGCAGTGATGGCTGGTATCGATATGAGCATGGTACCCTATGATCTCAGTTTTTATAATGATCTGCTGGAATTAGTCCGAGAAGAGGCAGTACCGCTTTCCCGGATCGATGAAGCAGTGCGGAGAATTCTGACCGTCAAATATCAATTAGGTCTGTTTGACCGTCCCTATCCTGATAAAAAGCTGAAGGAAAAATTTGCCTCTCCGGAATTTTCCGGGGTGAATCTGCAGGCCGCCCGCGAATCCTTGACCTTATTGAAAAATGAAAAAAATATTCTGCCGTTATCCAGGGATAAAAAAGTACTGGTCACCGGTCCCACTGCGAATCTGCTCTCGGTAATGAATAGCGGCTGGAGCATCACCTGGCAGGGAAATGAGGAAAGTCTGTATCCCCCGGAAAAAAATACCATCCTGGAAGCTGTTCAGGCCAAACTGGGAAAGGATAAAGTATTTTATCAAGCCGGGACTGCCTATGATGAGACGATCGATATACCGGCCGCGGTGAGCGCTGCCAGTAATGCCGGGGCGGTGGTTATCTGTCTGGGAGAAATGCCCTACTGCGAAACACCCGGAAATATCGATGATCTGAATCTGCCGGAAGCTCAGCTGCAGCTGGTTGAAGCATTACTGACAACCGGCAAACCTGTCATTCTGGTACTGGTGGAGGGACGCCCCCGGCTTATTACCCGGATTGCCGACAAAGTGGATGCGATTGTAATGGCTTATCTGCCAGGTCTGGAAGGTGGCAATGCCGTTGCTGATGTATTATTCGGTGATTTTAATCCCGCCGGTAAACTGCCCATCAGTTATCCCCGTTCTGCGAATGACCTGTTGTGTTATGATCATAAATACAGTGAGATTACCCAACCCAACAGCTACCATCCGCTCTTTCCGTTTGGTCATGGATTGAGTTATACCACTTTCGAATATTCCGATCTGAAGCTTGATAAAAAGGAGCTGTCCCAGGATCAAGTGCTCAATGTGCGGGTAACAGTCCGCAATTCCGGAAACCGGGCCGGCAAAGAAGTAGTTCATCTTTATGTGAGTGATCTGGTACGAAGCATCACTCCCCCGGTTCAGCAGGTGAAAGGTTTCCAGGGGATATATCTGCAGCCGGGTGAAAGCAGTACCATTGAATTTGCGCTGACGGCAGGCGATTTGAGTTTTATAAACCGGGAAAATAAGAGGGCAGTAGAACCGGGTGAATTTAAAATTACCATTGGAAAGTTGTCTGATAAATTTATCTTATTATAGATTGATATAGGCTGGTTAACAAAAAATCTGAATAGCCTTGAATTTTAGTTCAAGGGTATTCAGGCTGGGTATCTAAAAATTGTTCTGCTTTAAATATGATGCACAACAACGTGATTTTTTTAGCCAATGATATTATAAGAGTAAATGAAAAATTATTACAAAATTCTTTTCTACCTGCTGCTGACGGTCTTATCAGGCTGGACTCAAACAGTCCTGATCAACGAATTCATGTCCGCCAATTTCACCACCATTGCCGACGAGGATGGTGAGTATTCTGATTGGCTGGAACTGTTCAATCACAGCGCTTCCCCGCTAAATCTGCAAGGATTCAATTTATCGGATGATTCTACTGATCTGGCAAAATGGACTTTTCCGGAGATTTCATTATCACCCTCAGAACACCTTCTGGTTTTTGCTTCCGGGAAAAAT
Source organism: Caldithrix sp. RBG_13_44_9 (assembly GCA_001771055.1). Lineage (GTDB taxonomy): Bacteria > Calditrichota > Calditrichia > RBG-13-44-9 > RBG-13-44-9 > RQOF01. Next base: position 10,887 of record MESS01000124.1, on the reverse strand, counting down.
CGTATTAACTATGCCAATCACTGGGAAACCGTCATCAGCTGGGGAGATGTCTGGAAATATCAGTTGGGCACTTCCGAACCTCCGGCAGCTTGGAATACCCTGGCTTTTGATGATATCGGCTGGAGCAGCGGTCCCAGCGGTTTCGGCTATGGTGATGGAGATGATTCCACCATCGTGGCATCCACCAATTCAATCTATCTCCGTAAGAAGTTTACGATAGCTGATTTATCCACCATCCTGCTGGCCCAGCTGCATGTGGATTATGATGATGCCTTTGTCGCTTATCTGAATGGAATTGAGATTGCCCGGGCAAATATTGGTCAGCCCGGAATCCGCCCGGCTTTTAATGAATGGGCCAGCACCCCGCGGGAAGCCTTTATCTATCAGGGAGGATTACCGGAAGTTTTTCAGATTCCAGGTATACAGGTTCTGTTTCAGCAGGGAGAGAATGTTTTAGCCATTCAGCTACACAATTACGGAATAACTTCCAGCGATTTGAGCCTCATCCCGTTCCTTACTCTGGGAATGAGTCTGCCGCCTGTTGATCCGCGGGGAGTTCACCCATTGCTGCAATTCTCTCTGCCACGGTTACATACCAATTTTAAGATCGATGCCCAGGGTGAACCGTTGATTCTCACTGATAACGGTGGAAATATCATCGATCAGGTTTTTACTGCTTCCCTGCCGGTGGATTATTCCCGCGGCCGTCAGCCGGACGGTAGCAATCAATGGTATCTCTTTCCCGAAGCCACACCCGGAGATAGCAATATTACCACCGGGTATCCCGGTATCTCAGCTGATCCGGAACTCGATCTGCCGCCCGGATTCTATCCGGCACCCATCGGGGTGACAATTACCCCGGGTTCCGGGAATAGCGTCATTCGCTATACGCTTGATGGTTCCATCCCGAAGGATACTTCTGAAATTTATAGCGGTCCTATCGTACTGGACAGTACCACGGTTCTGCGGGTGCGCAGTTTCGAACCTGATCTGCTTCCGGGTAATGTCATTACTGCTACTTATTTTATCAGTTTTTCCACGCCGCTGCCGGTGATGTCCTTATCGACCGATCCGCCAAACCTGTATGATTGGGAGACCGGAATTTATGTCATGGGTCCCAATGCCGATCCTAATTTTCCCCATTGGGGTGCCAATTTCTGGGAGGATTGGGAACGGCCCATTCATATCGAGTTTTATGAACCTGGCGGCAATCCGGGATTTCAGACCGATGCTGGTGTGAAAATTTTTGGCGGCTGGAGCCGGGCCTTTCCTCAACGTTCTCTGGCCCTGTTTTTCCGCAGCGGGTATGGACTGAGCCGCCTGTCCTATCCCTTATTCCCTAATAAAAATGTGACTGAATTCGAATCAATCGTTTTGCGAAATTCCGGCAACGACTGGAATATCACCCATTTCCGGGATATTCTTATGCAGAGCCTGGTGGAGAAATGCGATGTGGATATGCAGGACTATCGGCCGGCAGTGGTTTTCCTTAATGGTGAATACTGGGGTATTTACAATCTGCGCGAGAAAATCTCCAAATATTATCTGGGATATAATCATGAAATCGATCCCCAGAATATTGATCTGCTGGAGGGCGACCGGTTAGTCCTTGAAGGGGATGGGGAACACTATCAGAATATGCTGGATTTCATTGCCGGTAATAATATGATCGATAACAGTAATTATCAGTATATCTGCACCCAGATGGATGTGGAAAATTTTATCCGGTATGAGATCTCGCAGATTTATTATGATAACACTGACTGGCCTGGGAATAATATCCGCTATTGGCGTCCCCGTACCGCTGAAGGAAAGTGGAACTGGATTCTTTACGATACCGATTTTGGATTTTGTCTCTATGATCCCAATGGTTACAGCCACAATACCCTGGAGTTTGCCACTGAACCCAACGGTCCGGAGTGGCCCAATCCTCCCTGGTCAACTTTTTTACTGCGCAGCCTGCTGCAGAATACCAGCTTCCGAAATTCCTTCATCAATTATTTTGCCGATTATCTGAACAGTTATTTTTCGTCAAATTCAGTTTTACTGGAGATTGCTGAAAAGCAGGCGGTGCTGTGGAATGAGATACCCCGGCACTTCAGTAAATGGGGAAGCTCATTACCGGAATGGCAGTATAATGTGCAGGTGTTGCGAAATTTTGCCTCGCAGCGACCCGGTTATATGCGCCTCTTCATTATGAATAAATTTAATCTCACCGGCACTTCCCAGCTCACCCTGCAGGTGTCAGACACTGCCGCCGGAAAAATTAGAGTCAATTATATTAATCCAACCAGCTATCCATGGACAGGTAGCTATTTTAAAGGTATTCCAATCCGCCTCACCGCGATAGCTAAACCCGGCTATCGGTTTGCTGGCTGGCAGGGAGTTTATCCGGCGGACTCCACCAGTATCAGGGTCTTATTAGCTGTTGATTCTACTTTTAGGGCTATTTTTGAACCGGATAGCAGTTTATCTTCACCGATCGTAATCAATGAAATCAATTATAATTCTGCTCCCGATTTTGATCCGGAAGACTGGGTGGAACTGTATAATGATACCCAGCTTCCGATCGATCTGTCAGGATGGAAATTTAAAGATACTCTTGACCTGCACATTTATGTTTTCCCAATGAATACCATTTTAAATTCCGGGAGTTACCTGGTTTTGTGCCGAGATACCAGTGCCTTTAGCTCTCTTTTTCCCGCCGTTACCAATTATCTCGGTAATTTTAATTTTGGTCTGGATAATAAGGGAGACCTGGTTCGACTATATAATTCCGATGACGTTATGATTGATTCTTTAACCTACGATGATGCCGCTCCCTGGCCGTTGGAACCTGATGGTGAGGGACCTACCCTTTCTCTGAAAAATCCCGGTCTGGATAATTCCCTGCCGGAAAATTGGGCAGCCTCCGGTGGTCATGGCACACCCGGTATGATTAACGATGTTTACATCAAGATTGAAGATGAGGGCATGCCTCTGCAAGTGCTGGATTTTGAGTTGTACCAGAATTATCCCAATCCTTTCAACTCGGGAACAATATTCCGATTTCAGTTAGTGCTGCCAGCTGAGGTGAAAATAAACATCTACGATATCCTCGGCCGGCAAATTACCGAGGTGATCAGGCAGCGATTTCAGGCTGGCCTCCAGCAGGTTTTCTGGCAGGCCCCGGCTGAATTGTCCTCTGGAATATATTTTTATTCCTTAGAGGCAGGAACATCTTTTAAGAAGACCGGAAAGATGCTGCTGCTTAAATGAGTGGATGCTGATTTTACCTGTGTTACATCTTAGACAGGATATCAGGATGAAAAAGATGGGTAAGATATGAAAAATATGAGTTATTTGAATATGAATAGTAAACTGAAGATTAATAGTATATTCAGATCTTTTATCATGTAAATCCTGTTATCCTGTCTGATAAAAAAAGTGATCTCATATTATCCGGTCAATAAACAGGAGCTAAAAATTTTTATTTTTTACTGTTTCTGGTAAAACTGTCCGTTAATTTTATTAATCTTGTTTGATGGAACCATGACCAGGTTATTGGTTAGAAATGTCAAAGTTAAATCTAAAAAATAACCCCATAATTCTGGGTGGGGCACTTTCAGTCATTATTCTGATCAGTATCTTTCTGATTTTGGGAATAAAGATTTCCCATTCCATTGATATTGCCGGACAAATCCTGCCTGCACGTGAGCTGATTCTTATTCGTGATAATAACGGGAACTTGAGTCATACTCTGTTCAATCACCTGCATAATTTTGTGGAAAATTGCAGTGTAATAAATTTTGAAAGGGGAGATTTTGGACAGTTTAAACTGGCTGACCAATTTTACCAACATCCCTATGTCCTGAAAGGAGATACTCTGGGGAGATTTTCCTCGAATGAGCTAAATCGGGTGCTGGCTCAGTTGCGCGGCCAGGTGGAAGTGCAGAAAGCGATGCTGGAATTTTATCTTACCGGTGAAAAATCCTCGGTGGTGGCGGAGATTGAACAGCAACTTTCACAGGCTCAAGCCCTGGCTGAGGAGAAAAGGAAAATTTACGAACGCCAGAAGGCGTTGTATGAGAAGGGTTTAGCTTCCCAGGAAGAAGCAGATATTGCCTTCAGTGTTGCCGAGCAAACCCGCCTGGCAGTTGAGTCTGCGGAAGCCCAATTACAATCGGTTTC
>MESS01000124.1:5189-6669 GCA_001771055.1 Caldithrix sp. RBG_13_44_9 | reverse complement strand
GGCGCTGCAGGCAGAAATCCAGACTTTGGAGCAGAGAGAACAAACCTATACTCTTCTTTCTCCGGTCAGCGGCCGGCTGATTCACTCGAATGCGGCCGATACAGTTTTGATTGTGGTGGACACGACTTCTTTTATTGCGAAAATGATGGTGAAATTACACGATCTGCCATTTATTTCAATTTCCTCTAATGTTGATGTGAAAAATTCCCGCACTGGCCGGAGTTATCAGGCGATACTTTCCCAGATCGACGGCGGAGTGCGCTTCGTAAACGGCGAACCAGTGGTGTTAGTGAATGCGGTGATCAACTGTGAGCCTTGTTCTTTTATGCCGGGAATCCCGGTGCAATGTTCGATCCAGTGTGAACCGCTCACCTTGTTCAACCATTTAAAAAGAGTCGTGGGCACAGTAACGGTCAAATAATGATCATGAATCGGTTAGAATATAAATATCTGGTGCCAATTGATCTGCTGCCGGATCTCCGCAAGGAAATCAAGCCTTTTGTGGAACCCGATCCCTATGTTTTAAAGACCGGTCTGGGTCATTATACCGTCCACAGCATCTACTTCGATACTCCGGATTTGAAATATTATTATGACAAGGTGGAAGGTATTGATATCCGCAAAAAGGTCCGGTTGCGGTCTTACAATCAGCCGGATGAGACCAGTCTCCTTTTTTTGGAGATCAAAGAAAAAAATCAGAAAACCATCCGAAAAAGGCGTCTGATATTGAATTGGTCTGAAAATCCCCTAGTGCCGCATCAGAAACATATACTGCTTACGCGGGATTCTTCCAGGTCTGCCAAAAATGGTTGGCATGAGCTGCCCTTCTTTATGAACCTGATTTACCAGGATGCCCTGCGGCCGGTGGTTCAGATTTCCTATGACCGCGAAGCTTATTTCCATCGTTTTAACCGTACCCTGCGGCTCACTTTTGATTACCACCTGCGCAGCATGCTGCAGCCGGAAATCAGTGAATTCTTTGTGGAGAGGGGGACAATCATTTCACTTCCCCGGCATTTTATATGGGAGGTCAAGTTTTTCGGCGGACTCCCTTCCTGGCTGCTGGCAATCATTGCAACTTTCCAGCTGCAGCAGCAGGCGTTATCCAAATACAACATTTGTCTGGAAAAACACCTGATCCGGGAAAGAGTAAAATCTAAAATCGTTTTAGCTAATAGAAATTATTTAAAAAACTATTTACTACGGGTATAATTTTTAAAACATCTATGTATCAGGACCTGCAAAATATTTTTAATTTTTCATTGAGCATCAGCCAGATTTTATTCAATACTTCAGTAGCTCTGCTTTGCGGATTGCTCATCTCGCTGTTCTATAAGTGGACCTACCGCGGTCCCAATTACTCCAGCACCTTTGTGAATTCCATGATCATTCTCTCCATGATCACCGCGGTAGTAATCATGGTTATCGGCAACAATCTGGCCCGGGCCTTCGGATTAGTAGGAGCGATGTCCATTATCCG
>MESS01000124.1:4352-5178 GCA_001771055.1 Caldithrix sp. RBG_13_44_9 | reverse complement strand
CTGTGAAGGACACCCAGGATATTGTTTTTCTGTTTTTTGCATTGGCGGTCGGCCTGGCGGCGGGAGTAGGTTTGCACTCTTTAGCACTCATCGGGACATTGTTTATCAGCTCCGTCATCTGGGTATTATATCAGTTGGATTATGCCAATCCTCGTAAGAAAGATTTTCTGCTGCAATTCATGCTGCAATCGGAAGATAAAGAGGCGGTTCCTTATCTGGCTGTTTTCAAAGACTATTGCAAATCCTACAAACTCATCAATGTCAAATCCTATGAGGATGGTCAGATCCTGGAATTGTCATTCTATATCAATCTGAAGGATAAGGGGAAAACCGACAGCTTTGTAAAAGCATTGGATCAATTGACCGAGATCAGCCAGGTAAACCTGTTTTTTGATGAATGGCAGTTTTAAGGCAAAAAAAAATCCTCTGCAAGGTATTCAACCTTCGAGAGGATTTTTTAATTTCTTTGAATTTCTACCGCTTAACTAAAACAGAATTCCCACCTGCAGATAGATCATGCGATTCTTAAAATCCTCTGCCCCTTCGAGGTTATTGACATTGGTTAAACCCAGACCATAGCTGGCTTCAAAAAAAGCGTTAAAGGAACTGATCGGAAATTCAATTCCCAGGCCCATATTCAGTCCCACATCCAGTGAATTCAGCTCATCAGTGTTAGTGATGGTGGTGTCAAATTCTGCCCCGACCATGGCCGCTGCATCGATAATGGTTTTTGCGGATAGTAAATAAGATATCCCTGGCCCAATGAATAGGTAAGGTTTGGCAAGTGCACTCCCAAAGCTGTATTTAGCCAGCAGCGGGAAACTCA
>MESS01000124.1:0-4226 GCA_001771055.1 Caldithrix sp. RBG_13_44_9 | reverse complement strand
GCTGCAAAAATTTCTTGGACATAATTTCCTCCAACCTTCTGGTTTTATTTTAGACAAGATAATGGCGAAGCCATCCCTTCCCTGGGACAGGATTTACCTGATTAAATGCACATATAAAGTAATTCTCTGTCTGTTTGTATGAGTTATTAAACTGCTGAAATATGTCAATTGTGTTATCATGTTAAAACTTAAATACCTTAAGGCAGTATTTGACTTATTTCAGGAATATCATCTTCTTGCTCTCTATAAGACCTTCACTTTTTCCAATTAATGATCCAATAGACAACTGATATATGTAGATACCACTTGCCAAGCTCGAAGCATCAAATTCAATATGATGATAACCAGCTTCCTGTTTTTCATTCACCATCACTGCTACCTCCCGTCCGGATAAATCATATATTGAAAGTTTAATCCAGTTGCCAACTGTTAACTGCCAACTGATGATGGTACTTGTATTGAATGGATTGGGATAATTCTGTAAAAGGACAAAATATTCAGGTGCGGATAACGGTTCTTCCGATATGGTGGTAGATGTGGCATTGAAAGTGTACGGTGGAGAAAGTTCTACTATTTGACCATTTTGCCAACCCAGACCTTTAAATGCGTACTCGCCAGCCTGTTGCGGAAGAAAAATAACTGTATCGGCTGAGGAAATTATCGAGAGGCTGGTTGGCCGGGAGATAAAAGTAATCGAGTCGACATTGAGCTGATTATGTGCAATGGCAGTGAGTGGTACTTTCAGCGTCAGACCAACCTCAGCTGACAATTCCAGAGAATCTGCAGCGGTCCAGTCAATCCGGGTATATTGGGAATTGAGCACCAGATTCATCCAGTTTATCCGGTTCTGCAACCAGGTCTTTAGAAAATTAATTTCATCCTGGTAAGTTTGTCCGATAAACCAGTTTGGCCAGACATAAGTGCCTAAGATTGGCCACTGAAGATAATTGCGGGTTTGCGATTCATCCAGTTCAACCGTGCAGGAGTCGATGAAGGATAGTAATGATCCGCTGCTGAGAATATTTTCCCGCAGTTCGTACCAGCGCCGGGCAGTTCGGTTCATGAAGATCGGATCAGCCAGCAGCTTGTACCACCAGAATGGATTTTGCCAGTAATCCCCGGTGATGGAAACATTTAACTGCCAGCCGGAAGTGTACCAGCCGTTATAATAATCGGCATTGCCAAAGGCTAAATTGAAATCCCATAACGGTCCCATAGTCAACCGACCACCTTCACTGTCCCGGTCTTTATACATGAAGGTGCTCAACCGATAGGAATCGACATTTTTCCCCAGCTCCGAAACCAGAAAAAAATCTATAAATGAGGGGACATTTACAAAATCATAGTAACCGATAAAAGGATCGCGGTACAGAGTAGAATTCATCAGAGATTCGAACTGAAAAATGTAACCCTGGATATAAGCCTGCTGTTCGGGGACTATTTCCACTGGATCGGGATAATGGTATTGATAATAGATCTGCTGCCAGGCTCCGGGGTAGGGGGGAAATTGAGAATTCCAGCCGCCCACCAGGCTGCCGTCAAATTTATCAATTTTAATGATATAACCACCGGTCAGTTCATCCCCGGTAATATAACCGGGCTGCATGGAACGTATGTCTACCCGGTTGCGGTCCCGCTTGATCTTTTCCAGCAGCACATACACTCCTTGATAATCCCCATTTAATACCATTTCGCAGAAACGGAAACGGCTGGCATAGTGCCCCAGATCTCTTCCGATCTTAAAAGTCAGAATATCCCGCAGCATGGTTTTATCAGTGTAAGGGGCGTACAAAATCCAGTCATTCTCTTCCGGCATTCCCAGCAGGGAAACATTGAGATTGTTTCCCAGTGAATCCCTGGTTTCTACCGCATACGATTTCTTGGGGAACATTTGCGAGCTGGAGCCGCGGATTTCAATCCCAATATGGCCATCAAAATGGTTAAAGGGATCGGTCAAATAATTCCTGATTCCGGGACCATTATAAATAATTCCCATATCAGCCGGAATTTTTGGTTCATTGGGAATGGGTTGCCCATAAGTATCCAGAACGATGATTGGCAGGTTTGAAGAACTAAAATTCACCTGGCTGTAAAGCGGGAGCAAAGCTGGCAGTATCAGCAGACTGAAAAGGTAATATCGGAATTTCATCGTTTTTTACTTTTTAATCTATGATGAATAACTGCTTTTAGTCTTCAGCCAGGTACTCTTCCACCGGATAAATCAAACATCCCGATTCGCTTCCGGATATTGTCTTCTTCCCTTGATTTTATTAAGTTTACGAAATTCCAACCATTTTGTCAAGCCTCAGCATTAACTGGTTATTATCGTCATTTTTGAATGGAAAACTCATCCTTTAAATCAATTTAAAAACCGACAAATAAATGGTTGATTTTAGGTTGTAAAATTTCTATTCTCTGATATTAGAGTTTGCAATTTTTACAGAATTTGCATGTGCAATTAATAAGGAATCGCCGCAGGGTACTTATTCTTAATAGACAAAAATTTGGAAAGTACAAATTGTCCTCGAGGTTTATATTTAATGAATAAAGAAAAATTTATTGCATATATCAAAAAGCTTGGAGTGGCCGGTTTTCTTTTCTTCCTGATTAAAGGTCTGTTATGGTTAATTATTCCGGCCATGATTTTCTTTTTTGAGTGTTAATGGTTCATATATGACTTTCCCCGGAAATTTTAACTATAGGTGGGCGTCGATGTGAGTCTCATACCGTTTCGGGATATTAAGATTTTACAGCGAAGAATTTTTGGATTTTGATACTCTCCGGGCGCAGACCAGCGCACAGAGATTAAGAAGCAGGGCCAGTAAAATAAATGCCAGTACTACCGATATGGTATCATGTAAACCGGCTACCTCCGCCAGCGGAGAGGTGTGGATAGCACCCATCTCAAATTTTTCACCGGCATAAACGGCTACCCGGCTTACCCAGAAAGCTCCCAAGGCGGCAATGCCGGAGATCTGGCCAAGGGTCCGGGTGAGCGATAAGAGACTGGAAGCTACTCCCAATTTTTCCGGAGGTGCCGCACTCATGATGGTGCTATTATTGGGGGATTGAAAGGTACCAATTCCAATACCCACCGGCAGGTAGCAGAGAATATAAGCCAGGGAAGTGGTATGGGTATCCAAGGTGAGCAGGCTGCCGAACCCCATCAATATAAGAAATAGACCAATCGTGGAGATTTTCCGACTGCCATATCGGTCTGAAAGTGATCCGGAAAATGGGCTGACAATTCCGGCAGACAGCGGGACGGTTACTAAAAGCAGTCCCACTTGATGGGGAGTGTAGCCCAGAACATTCTGCAGATAAAAGGGCATCAAAAGAATTACCCCTCCCAATGATACAAAAATCAGGAATCCGGTGAACAGGTTCAGGCTGAAGAGTTTATTCCGGAAGAGATTCATATCGACCATTGGCTGGTCGATGCGAAATTCGATCCATAAAAACAGCAGAAAGAAAAGCCCCCATACCGTAAACAGAATAATGGTTAATCCGTCGGTGAATCCCCGCCTCTGGCCCAGGGTGAGGGCCAGCAAAAAAGCCATCAGACTGATGAATAAGGTAAATGCACCATAGAAGTCGAAGCGTTGTTCTTTCCTGATTTTTCCCCTGGGTAGAAAGTGATAGACCATCAGGCTGCCGATGATCCCGACTGGTATGTTAACAAAAAATATCCAATGCCAGGAAATCAGATCGATTAATAATCCTCCCAAAGTAGGACCGGTAATAATTCCCACCGAAACGATACTGCCGGCAATTCCCATGGCTTTTCCCCATTCCTGCAACGGAAAAGCTTCAATCAGAATACCTGTTCCCAGAGCAATCATCATCGCCGCTCCGATGCCCTGCAATACCCGGAAAGCTATAAGCAGATGAACCGACTGTGCCAGACCACACAATAGGGAAGATATGGTAAAGAGAACCATTCCGGTAAGGTAAATGGGTTTTTTACCAATCATGTCCGCCAGTCGTCCAATGCTCAATAACAGAGTAGCCAGAGTAAGCAGGTAGCTGAGAACAACCCACTGTACCACTGCAAAACGGGTATGGAATGATTTCACCAGAGTGGGAAGCGCCACATTCACAATACTACCATCGATGGTGGCCAGAAAGATCCCCATACCTACTGCTGCCATGATCAACCATTTCCGTCTATAATGATTGGCAGTATCTGGTATTTTGGTCATTACACTTTCATTTGATACATTCAT
>MESS01000123.1:4969-5454 GCA_001771055.1 Caldithrix sp. RBG_13_44_9 | reverse complement strand
TTTCTGCAGCTTAATAAAATCGAGATAACCCAGCGGCTCAGTTAACAGCAGGTTTTTCAGGGCGTTCACTCTCTTTTCCAAACCGAAAGTTTTTATATTCTTGTTAGTTCGAGGATGAATAGGAAATACCACTTGCAACTTTCGCTGCACTTCTTCCAAAGCAGCTAAAATACAGGAGAAGTTTTCCGGTTCGTCAACATTGCTGGGACGATGCAGAGTGACCAGCAGGAACTGCCGTTCTTTTATTTTTAGTTTTTCCATGATGTCGGATTGTTCTGCTTTTTCCATCAATCCCACCAGGGAGTCGATCATGCAGTTTCCCACAAAATGGATCTTGTTCTCAGCGATCCCTTCTTTGAGCAGGTTTTCCCGCCCGCTTTTTTCAGTGATGAAGAGGTAATCGGACAATGCATCAGTCACCAGACGGTTGATCTCCTCCGGCATCTGGCGGTCGAAGCTGCGCAGACCGGCTTCCACATGCGCTA
>MESS01000123.1:2168-4925 GCA_001771055.1 Caldithrix sp. RBG_13_44_9 | reverse complement strand
GAGTTGACATCCCCCACCACTAATACCAGATCCGGTTTATATTGCAGACAGACTTTTTCGAATTCGATCATGATCCTGGCGGTCTGTTCGGCATGACTGCCCGATCCCACCCCCAGGAAGACATCCGGCTCCGGCAGACCCAGATCATTGAAGAAAAACTGGCTCATCCGCTCATCATAATGCTGACCGGTATGAATCAGGATGGGTTCAAAGACCTCCACCCTTTCCCGCATTATGCGGTGAATGGGAGCTACTTTCATGAAGTTGGGACGTGCTCCAACAACGTTGAGAATGCGCACTATATTTCCTTTATCCTATAATCAATACAAAATAAAAAGTACAAAGTACAAAATAAATACAAAAAGCACTGTTAGATGCACACTATTCTAGGGAAAGTTTATCTTTCCACACGGCTATCAGCCGTGGAAACGATTGAACCAAGAATTTTAGATATCTCCTGACATTCATTTAATAATCTACTCACTTCTGGTGGATTCACTACTGCTAATGATTTAAGTAGACATAACCAATATCCACTTTCATTTGCCTCCCGGAGGGCAATTCGCATTCTTTGGATAAACTCTTTATATGAAGTTGCTTGAGCTTCAACAAAATTAGCACCGATAGCAGTGGCCGATTTAGAAAGCTGTATTTTGAAAACTTCCAATTCCCGTTTAAACGGAATCTGCATCAGCAATTTAATGATATCTACAGCGAATTGACTTAACCTATTTCTTAAGGTCTCGGTGTATTTTTCATATTTTTCTTGCACCAGGAAATTATCCTCCATCTTCCCTCCATTATATTTTGTATTTTGTACTTTTTATTTTGTATTAATCAATATACCACTCATAAGTTTTCTTTATACCTTCACTTAAAGATATTTTGGCTTTCCAGCCCAGAGAATGAAGCCGGTAGACATCCAGCAGTTTGCGGGGAGTGCCATCCGGTTTGCTGCTGTCCCACTGCAGCTCTCCCTGAAAACCGACAATGTCTTTGATCCGCATCGCTAATTCTTTGATTGAGAGATCTTCCCCTACCCCGATGTTGATGATCTCACCGCTGTCATAATTCTGCATCAAGAAAAAACAGGCTTCGGCCAGATCATTGACAAACAGGAATTCGCGACGGGGAGTACCGGTGCCCCAGAGGGTAATAACAGTTGGCAGTTGGCAGTTGGCAGTTGATTCATCTGATCTGTTTTTATTTTCTAAGTTAGTAGTTGGTAGTTGGCGGTTGGCGATATTTCCCGCTTTTTGCAAACTGCCAACTGCTGACTGCCAACTTTTGCTATGGATTCCATATTTCCCCAAAACATTCACAATTTCCTCCTGAGTGGTCCGTCCATTCACTCCATCGATCGGACGCTTATCAAGGTCCAATCTAAGGGCATCCCAATTATCCAGCTCCAGGCACTTGCCCAGATGCATTTTGCGGATCAGGGCTGGCAGTACGTGGGAGGTCTCCAGATTATAATTGTCATTGGGACCATAAAGATTGGTGGGCATCACTGAGATAAAATTGCAGCCATACTGGGCATGGTAAGCCTGGCACATTTTGATCCCGGCAATCTTGGCGATGGCATAGGGCTCATTGGTGGGCTCCAGCTGACCGGTGAGCAGATGTTCTTCTTTCATCGGCTGGGGAGCCAGTTTGGGATAGATGCAGGAGCTGCCGAGGAAGAGCAGTTTCTTCACGCCATATTTCCAGGCAAAGTGTATGACATTGTTCTGGATCTGGATGTTCTCATAAATAAACTGGGCACGATAGGTATTGTTGGCAAGAATACCACCAACTTTTGCTGCTGCCAGGAAAACGTACTCCGGCTTTTCTTTTTTGAAGAATTTTTCCACCTCTTTCTGATCCACTAAATTTAATTGATCTATGTTACGCAGAAGTAGATTATTAAACCCGTCTACCTGTAGTCTTCTTACAATTGCTGAACCAACCATCCCATTATGCCCAGCAATGTATATTTTAGAGGTATTATTCATCGATATTCAAAAGACTTTTTATCCACAGATTTCACAGATTTACACTGATAACGATTATTTAATTCACAGAATCAGACGTTTAAGTTTTAATGAAGCTTCGCCAAAATTGATTATTAATCCAAGCTTTAATCGAGTCCCTCTTCAGATAATTTAGTACCTGAGATTCATGTTCCGTGGTTAATTTAGATACCGCCTTTAACTCAATGATAATTTTGTCATAACAGATAAAATCTGCACAATATGTTTTGGTCAGAATTGCATCTTTATATTGAATCTGTAATTCTTTCTCTCTGTGAAATGGTATCGCTCTCTTTTTAAATTCCAGGCTAAGTGCTTCCTGATAAACTGCCTCTAAAAAACCATTACCTAGTTCTTTATGAACTTCCTGAGCTGCACCTATAATAGCAAAAGTTTCATTTTCAAATAATAAATTCATATCCCTTTTCAGTGTAAATCTGTGTAATCCGTGGATGAATTCGTGGACTCGATTCGCGATATCCGTGGATAGTATTCTTTTTACTAGAATCCTCTTCTCTGCACCTTGGCCCAGTCGGCTTTGGCCATCAGTTTCACCAGTTCGGCAAATTTGATCTTGGGCTCCCAGCCTAATTTTTCTCTGGCTTTGGAATAGTCGCCGATCAGGATGTCCACTTCAGTGGGACGGAAATAATGCGGATCCACTTCCACCACTGTTTCACCGGCTTTAAGGGCTTTACCATCTTCTGACTTCTGTTTCAGAATTTTTTTCAGTATTCCTTTTTCC
>MESS01000123.1:0-1990 GCA_001771055.1 Caldithrix sp. RBG_13_44_9 | reverse complement strand
TGAGCGCGGATAAAAGGGTGTTTTTTCATTCTGCGGGATCTCCCGGGCTTTGCCATAGAGTTCACTGCTGGAGGCCTGGTAAAATTTGGTCGGTATTCCGGTCTCCTTGATGGCATCTAAAAAGCGCAAGGTGCCGATGGCATCAACCTCAGCAGTATATTCCGGAACATCGAAGGATACTTTCACGTGACTCTGAGCAGCCAGGTTGTAGATCTCATCCGGATGAATTTTTTCCAGCAAACGGTTCAGATTACTGGAATCGGTAAGGTCACCGTGATATAAAAACATTTTTTTGTCCCGGATATCGGCATTGTTGTAGAGGTGATCAATCCGGCCGGTATTGAAGGAACTGCTGCGGCGAATTATGCCATGCACTTCATATCCTTTTCCCAGCAGAAATTCAGTAAGGTAAGATCCATCCTGTCCGGTGATACCGGTTATTAAGGCTTTTTTCATAGTGCTGTCATTTTATGAATGAGTATTTAGTTGGCAGTTGGCAGTTGGCAGTTGGCAGTTGGCAGTTGGCAGTTGGCAGTTGGCAGTTGGCAGTTGGCAGTTGGCAAAAAAAAATGTTTATTTTGTTAATGTCAAGTGGTTTTGTATTTAGTTGGATTCTGAATCATATGACTTAGCAACCGACCTATTTCAAGCGATTTATTCAAAAGATCCTCAAAGTTCTGATTTGAGATATAGGAACAAGCCAGCGAAAAATTCAGCCAAACCTGGGTTTCACTGTTTTCCATATCTGCATCAGAAATCTTAGAACGAAAATGTGCCGGATATTGTCTTTTCCGATAGGCCTCGGCGATATTTGCACAAACTGACCTGGATGATTTTCTTATTTGACTGATTAAACTAAATTTTTCCTCGACTGGAAAATATTTAGTGAGTTCAAAAATGTTCATTGCCAAGCTAAATGCCTTTTGATAAACAGCTAAATTTTTAAAATCTCCCATTTCCCTTCCTCCCAATGCGTTACCTACTTATCCAACTCACTTTGCCAACTGCTAACTGCAGACTGCCAACTTACTACTTTTTTCTGTTACCTAAGGAGCATGGGATGCGAATATTCTTTTTTAATCCCGGTAGGCTGGGCGTTGCGGATCTGATAGGCCAGGTTGATGGAGGCGCGGGCATCTTCGATGCCAAATCCCTTTCCGGCTAGCAATTGCTTGTATACTACGGTATGCAGGTCGGTGAAGCCGCCGGAAAATTCCACTTCCTGTCCATTCAGGGTTACCGAGCGAAAAGTAGCATTTCCTTTTTTCAGAACTTCGGCCGGGACATCGGCTTTATCCAAAGAAAGGAACCAGCGCACCCGGGCTTTCTCCAGCTCCAGGTATCCGCCCACTTTCTTTTCATCCATGTAATGAACATCAGAATGCTCCACTTTCCCGAAGATCCAGACCAGCATGTCGAAGAAATGGATCCCGATATTGGTGGCCACCCCGCCGGAGTGCTGGATATTCCCTTTCCAGGAATAGAAGTACCATTTCCCGCGGGAGGTAATGTAGGTCAAATCAATGTCGTATTTTTTCCCTGAATATTCCTTTTCGATCTTTTCCTTGAGGGAGATCAGGGCCGGATGCACCCGCAGCTGCAGAATGGTAAAGATCCGCTGCCCGGATTCCTGTTCCAGTTCCTTCAAGGCATCCAGATTCCAGGGATTGAGCACCAGCGGCTTCTCGCAGACCGCATCCGCTCCTACCCGCAGGGCAAAACGGATATGAGCGTCATGCAGATAGTTGGGAGAGCAGATGGTAACATAATGGATCTCTTTTCCCTGATCCTCGCGGCGCAATTTCTCGATATGACGGTCGAAGCGTTCAAACTCGGTGAAGAAATCCACTTCATCGAAATACTTGTCGAGAATACCTACCGAATCACTTTTATCCAGGGCTGCCACCAGCTGGTTACCGGTATCCTTGATGGCTTGCAGATGCCGGGGAGCGATAAATCCGGCGGCACCGATGAGGGCGAAGTTTTTGAA
>MESS01000122.1:9499-15860 GCA_001771055.1 Caldithrix sp. RBG_13_44_9 | reverse complement strand
CCATTGAGGAGCAGCTCAAAGGTTATGATGCCTGTTTTTTCTGTCTCGGTGTTTCCTCGCTGGGAATGAAGGAACCAGATTACAGCCGGATCACCTACGATCTTACCATGCAGGCGGCAACCACCTTGTCAAGGCTTAATCCTGCTATGACCTTCTGCTATGTGTCAGGAACCGGAACGGACAGCACTGAAAAAGGCCGTCTCATGTGGGCCAGGGTGAAAGGGAAAACCGAAAATCATCTCCAAAAACTCCCCTTTAAAGCCGTGTATCTGTTCAGGCCGGGATTAATGAAACCGGTAAAAGGACAGCGAAACGTAAAAGCTATTTACCGGCTGATAGGATCTCTTTATCCGCTGTGGAAAATTCTGTCACCTAAAAATGTCTGTACCCTTGAAGAGGTCGGCCTGGCGATGATCCAGGCGGTCGAGGTTGGCTATCATAAAGAGATTTTAGAGAATATGGATATTGCCCTACTTGCCAAAACCTGCGCAGGCAGCAGAATATAATACACCGCACCAGACAACCCAGGCTAATTTTTACCCTTAAATTAGTGAAATAATGGTCTTCAATTTTTTGATGAAGGAATTATATGATGAAGATATTAGGAATAACCATTTTATTGATAAAAATGCTTCTCACAGCAGACCAAACCATCGCACAAAATGATACCGAGCAGGGAATATTCTTCACTAAAAAGCAATATGATTCACATCCCCTACCCAGGTACGAGGAAACCAAAGATTTACTACCTGCTCCCATCTATGATGAAAATCCTCTCTGGATTGAAACCTATTGGAAAACCTGGGAATTGGCTTTCAAGAACTTTCATGCCCCGGCGGAGAGAAGTGGTTTTGTTTCTCAATTCATAGATGCGGCATTTAATGCCAATATCTTCTTATGGGATACCGCATTTATGACCATGTTCTTAAATGTGGCGCATCCCTTAGTTCCGGGAATTTCCTCCCTGGATAATTTCTATGCCAAGCAGCATTCCACCGGAGAGATCTGCCGAGAAATTAACCGAACTACCGGAATCGATTTCGAGCCCTGGCGAAATATCGAAAACCTTCCCCTCTTCAGCCGCTGGGGATTCGATGAGTATTCCAACCAATCCCATGCTGAAGTGGTTTATAAAAATCGGGAAGTACCCACCCCAAATCCCAAACTTACTCTGGATGCTTTGAATCATCCCATTGCGGCCTGGGCAGAAATGGAAAGTTATCATTGGACCGGTGATAAAAAAAGGCTGGAAATGGTGCGCGAAGCTTTGATAAAATATTATGAGGCTTTAGAAAAATATCTTCGCCAGGGAAATGGATTATACATCACTGATTGGGCCAGCATGGACAATTCTCCCAGAACTCCCTGCCTAGAAAAAGGGGGAACTGCTATTGATATATCATCTGAAATGGTATTGTTCGCCAGAAATTTAGCAGGACTTTCCACGGCCTTAGGTGATGCAGAAGAGGCTGAGCATTTTACCAGTGAAGCCGATAGCCTAGCAGCTTTAATAAACCAAAAGATGTGGGATGAAGAAAAGAAATTTTATTTTGACTTAACCATCGATGAAGAACTCTGTCCTATAAAAACCATTGCCGCCTTTTGGACCCTCATCTCAAGAACGGCAACTGCAGAAAGAGCTCAATACCTGGCCGAGCAATTACAAAATCCAAATACCTTTGGCAGATTGCACCCTGTTCCTTCACTTTCGGCCGATGAAGATGAGTACTACCCCGCGGGTGGCTATTGGTCGGGTGCTGTTTGGATAGCCACCAATACCATGGTCATTAAAGGATTGGAACAGTATGGATACCACACCCTGGCAAAAGAAATTGCTTTAAAACATCTGGATGCAATGTCCATTGTTTTCCAGAAAACCGGCAGCATTTGGGAGAACTATGCCGCCGATTCAATCAAAGAAGGAGTAAATACCAATGGAGCCGTTGTGGTAAAAGATCTGGTCGGTTTTAGTGGGGTAACTCCCATACTTCTTTTCCTTGAATACGGGATCGGATTAAAACCCGATGCTCCCAAGAATGAATTGATCTGGGAAATTAGTTCAGATAAACGCTGTGGTTGTGAGAGGTTTAGATTTAACGGCCATGTAGTTGATCTGCTAGCAGAGCCTAAAGAAAATTCAACTCAAATGACAGTTCATTCCAATGGTGAATTTTTATTGAAGGTATTCCATAAAGGCAACACTGGCAGCTTCAGCATAGTGAAAGGTATAAACTCTTTCTCGCTCTAAAAACCGTCACCGGAAAGGTTAATGATACTTTTTTTAAATAAGTCGTGAGGTTCGAAAATGAATTATGACTGGCTTGAATTCTCTAAGAAATTACAGTCAATCGCTCAGGCAGGATTGGCCTACTCCACCAACAAATATGATATTGAACGATATCAACAGGTAAGAAATTTAAGTTTAGAAATCATGTCCCATTTTACCCAAGTAAAAATGGATCATTTAATAGATCTGTTTTCCAATGAAAAAGGTTATCAAACTCCTAAGGTTGATATCAGAGGAGTAGTGTTTAAAGAAAATAAAATCTTAATGGTTAAGGAAGAAATTGATGGGAACTGGTCCCTGCCCGGTGGATGGGCAGAAGTAGGACTCAGTCCGGGAGAAATGGCAGTGAAAGAGATTAAAGAGGAATCCGGCTATGACACCCGCCCAAAAAGGATACTGGCGGTTTTAGATAAAAACAAACATTCACATCCTCTCTCTCCTTATCATACCTATAAAATATTTATTGAATGTGAGATCATTGGTGGTCAGCAGAAACCAGGAATAGAAACAACTGCAGTAGGGTTTTTTGAGCAGAATAACCTGCCGGATTTATCGGTTGAAAGGAATACCAGAGAACAGATTGATATTATATTTGGATTTTTAGCAAATCAAAAACGGCAAGTACTGTTTGACTAGAGTGGCTTCAAACGGAGCGCGACTTTTCCATTTAGCATCCTGCCGGTCACTAAACCTGTGCTGTTTTATTTGATAAAATATTTTTTTGCTATCTCTAATTCGGCTTTTTAAAATGAAATCATTAAACAGGAGGTTTGTTATGCCTGAAGAATTTAAAGCCGGTTGTGCCAGGCCCACCGGAGGTCCGGTAGGGGAAAAAGCAAAACCGGGTCAGCAGGATGAAAAAGAAAGTTTTCATAAAAAGGAGGAACGGCATATGATTATGGTTGGTCAAAAAGCACCAGACTTTGTATCCCCGGCTTACCATAAGGGGAAATTTGTAAATATCAAGCTGTCAGAGTACCTTGGTAAATGGGTACTGCTCTGTTTTTATCCCGGTGATTTTACCTTCGTTTGAGCGACGGAAATTTCGGCAGTTGCCGAAAAATTTGGCGATTTTCAAAAGCTGGGAGTTGAGATTCTTTCTATGAGTGTCGACAGCGTCTTCGTCCATAAAATGTGGAATGATAATGAGCTTTCGAAAATGGTGAAGGGTGGCGTTCCTTATCCGATGCTATCAGATGCTGGCGGTAAAGTTGGTTCCGTATACGGAGTTTATGATGAAAATGCCGGGGTGAATACCCGAGGACGTTTTATTATTGATCCGGACGGAGTAGTACAGGGGTATGAAGTTCTTACCCCGCCGGTTGGCCGGAATGTGGCTGAGTCAATGCGACAGGTTCAGGCTTTCCAATTAGTCAGAAACAGCAAGGGAACCGAGGCTACCCATCCGGCTGGAAACCAGGTAAAGCCACTTTGAAACCGGGACCAGATCTGGTGGGTAACGTATGGGAAGTTTGGAAAACTAAAGAGGCTTTTGATTAACAACTTCGTTTCTTACAGAATTGCTATATCTAAAGGTTTTTTCAACAAAGGGGATGAATAAAATCATCCCCTTTATAATTTGAAGCCGGTGTTAATTTTAATCCCTTTGTCTGTCAAATGATCACCTCCACCAGATTTGATCCAAAGCTAGATACGCTGTGCTGACGGTAGCCGGAGTGATTTGTTTGGGTAAATTTTTCGTTTTCTATCCGGCCAGCTAAAATTAAATTTCGTTTCAATATTTGCAGGAAATCCCATGGCAAAATTGAAGACCGCTCCCACTGATCAGAGTGTGGTAAAATTTCTCAACAGCATCATTGACCAACAGAAACAGCATGATTGTTACATGCTTCTGGCAATGATGAAAGAGATTACCGGAGTAGAGCCCAAAATGTGGGGAAACTGTACTGTGGGATTCGGCAGTTACTATTGCCGCTATGAAAGCGGCGAGGAAGGTGACCGGTTCTTGACCGGTTTCTCCCCCCGTAAACAAAACCTGACGATCTACATCATGTCTGGTCTTGAAAAGCAGGGTGCTTTATTGAAAAAACTGGGAAAACATAAAACCAGTATATTATGTCTTTACATTAACAGCCCAAAGGATATCTATTTACCAACTTTAAAAGAATTGATCAGTGGATTGGTAAAACTTCTGCAAAAAAGATACTATCAGTAAACTGAATACTATCAAAATTATAATTGATACTCACTTGTTTCCATTCAACTGGTTCCGCAAATCCTATTCTACCATTAATTCCTTCACTTTCTCTACGACAATGGCCGCATCATAGGCATAGGCACCAATCTGCCGGGCATAGGCTTCCGTCACCGGCGCTTCGCTAATGATGGTTTTTATCTTCCCCTGCAGGCCTTCATCCTTCAATAATGTAACAATATTCTTCATCACCGGCATGGTGGTTGTTAGCAGGGCTGACATCCCAATCACCCGGGCTTGCTCGGCCTGGGCTGTTTCTAGAAATTTCTCCGGCGTTATCCCCTTCCCCAGATCAATCACCTCAAATCCTGCTCCCTTCAGTCAACTATTTCGGCAGCATCCTACCAGGCAAGTAAATAGTCAAACAATTATCCTACCATGAATCCATGATTATTTAAATTTCATCATATAATCAAAACAGTAAGATGAATATTCAAGCTCTTATTATCCGGTAAGAAATCAAATCAACATGCTAAATTTATCAAAGCAAAATTTACACTTGACAATTTATCACTGCTGTATTACATTTTATTACAGATTTAATTTAAGAGGTGTAGATCAATGCGTGAAGTATTATCCATTAGTGTCGACAAAAAGTTAAAAGATAAAGTTGAAAAAGCAGCTCGAAGATTCAAAATATCCAAAAGTGAGTTGGTTAAACTGGCTATCGAAAGATATATTGCACATAAAGAATTCGCTGAAATTCGATCGATGCTCATCCCCTATGCAGAAAAAGCCGGCTTCTTAACCGATGATGATATTTTTAAGAATATCTCATGAAAATTATTCTGGATACAAATGTAATACTGTCCGCCTTTCTTACCCATGGACTATCATCTCGCGTACTTGATATTTCCATTGATAAACATGAATTGTATATTTCTCAATGGATTCTAGATAAACTTTTCAATGCACTGACAAATAAATTGACTATTACCCTTGAAGATTTACTTAGGGTAAAGAATTTTACTAAAAATGTTTTTATTCAAGTAAAACCCGAAGGTGAGAAACCAAATATTTGCCGTGATGCTGATGATAACCACATTTTGTGGTTGGCAACTTATATCGAAGCTGATTTAATAATCTCTGGAGATAAAGATCTTCTAGATCTAATCAAATACAAAAATATACTTATTATTTCTCCGCGAGATTTCATGGAAAGGTATAAAGAATAGTATTCTTAACCTCTATTTCACCCCAATTAAAAATTAAATCAAGGATTTAATGGAGTGTAGTATTGTTCTTTATCTTTATTGTCCATGGAAACTTTTGGCAATAGGACTCCTTCAACGGTAATGCAGTAGTTAGAAGCTTAAACTTTTATTAATTCCTTTACCCGTTCCACCGCATTGGCTGCATCATAGGCATAGGCATCGGCACCAATCTGTCTGGCATAAGCCTCTGTCACCGGTGCTCCGCCAATGATGGTTTTTATCTTTCCCTGCAGACCTTTATCCTTCAATAATGCAACCATATTCTTCATCACCGGCATGGTGGTAGTCAGCAGGGCTGACATCCCAATCACCCGGGCCTGCTCGGCCTGGGCTGTTTCTAGAAATTTCTCCGGCGTTATCCCCTTCCCCAAATCAATCACCTCAAATCCTGCTCCCTTCAGCATTATTCCTACCAAATTTTTTCCAATATCATGTAAATCCCCCTGAACGGTGCCCAACACTACCTTTCCCAGACTGGGAATGCTGGCTTCAATCAACAGCGGTTTGATCTGCTCCAGACCGGCATGCATGGCTTTGGATGCCAATAAGACATCCGGCAGAAAAATTTCGTGATTCTTGAACCGCTCGCTGATGATATTCATTCCGGCCAGCAATCCCTTTTCCAAAATTTCTTTAGCAGAGATT
>MESS01000122.1:9319-9465 GCA_001771055.1 Caldithrix sp. RBG_13_44_9 | reverse complement strand
TCAATAGATGCTTCTCCTGCAACAATTCTTGGAATAGCGGCAGGGAAGGAAAGTCCTCTTTGGGCTCGATCCCCTGCAGCAGACGGTAAGTCATCCCGCACACCTCATTATCCACGATCAGTTTCTCCAGGCTCTGGCAGCTTTCA
>MESS01000122.1:8959-9232 GCA_001771055.1 Caldithrix sp. RBG_13_44_9 | reverse complement strand
GCATCCAACCGCTTGGCATCACTCAATGAAATATAAGCCTGGGTAGGCAGTCCCAGATATTTACCGATCTCGTTATAAGCACAGTCGATCATCATGGTCTCGATGGCACCCATGGGCGTGGTCTCATAGCGGATATCGAAAATGGCCGGAGAACCGCCATACAGCATGGGTGTGCCGGGTCGGGCCAGCTGGCTAAGCACTACTCCGCTCAAAGTTTCGGCGGTATGTTGAATCAGCGTCCCTACCAGCGAAACCGGCGCTAAAAACCCCGAA